>JBBSVB010000001.1:0-32934 GCA_038233875.1 Actinomycetales bacterium
CGGCACCCTTCGGGCTCGTCTACTTGGCGGTGGACGAACCGAAGGGTGACCTCCGTTCAGGGCGAGGAAGGACTCAACTCGCCGAGACCGACCTACACAACAGGTCGTACGCGGAGCGACACATGAGGTAGTACGCGGACACCTCGCGCTCCTCGCTGATGCGGGTCACATGCTCACCGATGTCGCCGGGCTCTCACTGGCACTCGTCGCAGCCACCCTCGCAACCAAGCCAGCGACGGATGCCCGTACGTGGGGTTACCGCCGGGCGGAGGTCCTCGCCGCCGCTGCCCAAGCAGCCGTCCTGCTCGCCGTCGGTGCATTTGTCCTTGTTGAGGGCATCAAGCGCCTCATCGAACCGCCGGACGTAGCCAGCAACGTCATGATCATCTTTGGGCTGGTCGGGCTGGTCGGAAACGCCGTCTCCATCCTCATCCTGTCGCGGATCAGCAGCGGGAACCTGAACACCCGTGCAGCGTTCCTAGAGGTCGTCAACGACGCCCTCGGTGCCCTCGCCGTCCTCATCGCCGCCATCGTCATCGCCACCACCGGCTGGCTCCGCGCAGACGCTGTCGCCTCACTCCTCATCGGTGTTCTGATTTTGCCGCGCACGTGGAAGTTGCTCAGCGAAACCATCGACGTCCTGCTCGAAGCCACCCCGAAGAACGTGGACCTCACCGAAGTTCGCGCCCACGTCCTCAAGGTCGCCCACGTGCAAGGCATCCACGACCTGCACGCCTCCACCGTTGCGACCGGCCTGCCCGTCCTCACCGCTCACGTCGTCGTAGACGACGACTGCTTCTACGACGGGCACGTCCCCCAATTGCTCGATGAGGTGCAGGCGTGCCTCGGCACCCACTTCGACGTGGATCACTCGACGTTCCAGTTCGAACCCGAGAGCCATGCCGCCCACGAGCACGCAGCCCACGCTTGAACGTGAACACCCAAAGGAGGGGCGGCAGCACGATTCGTGACTTGACGGCACCACGTGTAACGATATGCGAATGCGCGCATACGAAGATTCGGGGACGTCAAGTCTTCCCGATGAGGAGCAGGTCGATCTAGCGGTCGAGGTGTTCCGGATGCTCGCTGACGCGACCCGGATCAGACTGCTGTGGACCTTGAATGAGGGCGAGGCTCCGGTCAGCGATCTGACGGAGGCCGTGGGGAAGCCGCAGGCCCTTGTCTCCCAACATCTGGCGAAACTGCGTATGGCCCGGTTGGTGACGACCCGGCGGGCGGGCAGCCACGTGTTCTACCGGCTGGCGAACAACCACGTCAGCCAACTGGTCGCTGACGCCATCTACAACGCGGAGCACGCTGGACCCGGCGTCCCTGCTCACCACCAGCCCTCCACAGACCTCGCCACCGGAAAGCCGTCCTGATGACTCACCCGACCAGCCACGACCACGACCAACACAGCCATGACTATGATACTTATGGGCATGACCACGACCATGCCCACGAGCACGACCACGCGGGCGGTCTCCGTGGCTTCCTGATGGACTTCTTCAAACCTCACAGCCACGATGCCGCTGACTCCGTCGACAGCGCCCTCGAAGCCAGCGCCGACGGCATCCGAGCCGTCAAGATCAGCCTCATCGCCCTTGGCATCACCGCAGTGGCACAAGCCCTCCTCGTCATCCTGACAGGCTCGGTGGCGCTCCTCGCCGACACCATCCACAACTTCTCCGATGCACTCACCGCTGTGCCGCTGTGGATCGCGTTCGTGCTCGGACGGAGACAAGCCAACGCCCGGTACACCTACGGGTACGGACGGGCCGAGGACCTCGCCGGGATCTTCATCGTGCTCATGATCGCCGCCTCGGCGGTGGTCGCCGGGTACGAGTCGGTCCGACGGCTCGCTGACCCATCCCCCCTCACCCACCCGTGGATCGTCATTGCCGCCGGGATCATCGGGTTCTTTGGTAACGAACTGGTTGCCACCTACCGAATCCGGGTCGGACGCCGGATCGGTTCTGCTGCATTGGTCGCCGACGGGATCCACGCCCGCACCGATGGGTTCACCTCACTTGCGGTCGTCGCCGGTGCGATCGGTGTGATGGCGGGATTCCCGCTCGCTGACCCGATCATCGGGCTCCTCATCACGGTCGCCATCCTTGCCGTCCTGCGCGGCGCAGCCACCGACATCTACCGACGCCTCATGGACGCCGTCGACCCGGCCCTGACCGAAGAGGCCACCAGCACCCTGCGTCACACCCCCGGCGTCATCGAGACCGAACACGTTCGGCTGCGCTGGATCGGACACCGCATCACCGCAGAGGCAGGTGTCGTCGTTGACCCGCACCTCGACCTCGTCGCCGCCCACAACATCTCCACCGACGCCCACCACCGGTTGCTGCACGAGATCCCGAAACTGGCTGCGGTGACCATCCACGTCAGCCCACAGGCTGAACCCGGCGTGGACCACCACAAGGTCCTCGGAGGCCACAAAGACTCCGTCTTCTAACGCGGCGCTGCGCTGTCGGGACCCCGTGACGAGGGGTGGTCTTCGACCCTCGGCTCGTAGGCTTAGGCCATGTCCGTGGTGTTGCAGTCGGTGATCACGTGTCCGCTATGTGGGGCCGAGAGCGACCAGACCATGCCTGAGAATGCCTGCCTGTTCTTCTTCACATGCGATCGATGCCAAGCACGGGTGAAGCCTAAGCAGGGTGACTGTTGCGTGTTCTGTTCCTACGGCACCGTTGCCTGCCCTCCACAACAGGCCGAGACACGGGGTGGTGAGGGTGATGACGACGCACACTGCTGTTGAGGACGCTTTCCAAGGTCGCGAGCAGTGTTGGTGCTGCGATGCAATCGACGTTCCTGCCCGGATGGTTCATCTGGGCAACCATCCTGAGGTTGGCTTGTGCCTCGGCTGCGCGCGGTGGGCTGCGCAGCAAGCCGGACGCATCGAGGACGAGACCCGCACGGGCGTCGGCGTCCGCGTTCGAGGCGGCGCTCGCACCATCAGGGACATCGTGGTTGATAGGGGTTGGCACCGGAACCGAATCATCGGCGGACCGCTGCGCCGCCTCGACAAGTGGTTCCCCTAAAAGCCATCGCGATGCTGACGCAAGGACACGCTGGCACTGATCGCTTCAGAGTCGTTGGGTGCGTAGCCGAAGCGCGTTGCTGATCACCGAAACCGACGACAGAGCCATCGCAGCGGCGGCGATGATGGGCGAGAGCAACCATCCGAAGACCGGGTAAAGCACCCCGGCAGCAATGGGGATGCCTGCGACGTTGTAGATGAACGCAAAGACGAGGTTTTGCCGGATGTTCGACATCGTCGCTCGGGACAGTTGTCGTGCCTTCACGATGCCCGTCAGGTCACCCTTGAGCAGTGTCACCCCAGCGGATTCCATCGCCACGTCGGTACCCGAACTCATGGCGAGTCCTACGTCGGCTGCGGCGAGGGCGGGTGCGTCGTTCACACCGTCTCCGGCCATTGCTACAACACGGCCCTCGCTGCGGAGTTGCTTGACGATGTCGCTCTTGTGGTCGGGGAGGACGTCGGCTTCGACCCGGTCGATGCCGAGAGTGCGGGCGACCGCTTCGGCGGTGACCCGGTTGTCACCAGTCAGCATGACCACCTCGATGCCCTCACCACGGAGTGCCTTGAGTGCCTCCGAGGTAGTGGCCTTGACGGGGTCGGCGATGGCGAAGATGCCTGCCACCGTGTCGTCGACGCCGATGTAAATGGCGGTGGCCCCTTCTGCGCGGAGCCTGTCGGCGGCATCGGTGAGTCCACTGGTGTCGAGGTTGTGGCTAGTGAGGAACTTCGCGGACCCGATCACGACCCGGTGACCGTCCACGGTGCCGAGTGCTCCCTTGCCGACGGGTGCATCGAAATCGGCGACCTCAGGGATGGTCAGTCCGGCGTCTTGGGCGGCGACGACAATGGCGTGACCGAGGGGGTGCTCGGAGGCCCGTTCGACACCGGCTGCCAGACGCAGCACCTCATCGTCGGTGAACCCGTCTGAGGCGACGATGGCGGTGACTGAGGGTTTCCCTTCGGTGAGGGTGCCGGTCTTGTCCACGACGAGCGTGTTGACCTTCTCCATGACTTCGAGCGCTTCGGCGTTCTTGATGAGGACACCGAGCCCGGCTCCGCGTCCGACGCCGACCATGATGGAGACCGGTGTGGCGAGCCCGAGGGCACAGGGGCAGGCGATGATGACGACTGCGACGGCCACGATGAGCGCGTGCGCTAGTCGCGGGTCGGGGCCGAGGGTGGCCCACACGATGAACGCGACGACGGCGACGGCGAGGACGGCGGGGACGAACCAGCCTGCGACCCGGTCGGCCATTCGCTGAATGGGTGCGCGTGAGCGTTGTGCTTCGGCGACCATCTGCACGATCCGGGCCAGCATGGTGTCGCGCCCGACCTTTTCGGCGGTCACGACCAGCGCGCCGGTCTGGTTCAGGGTGCCGCCGATGACGGTGTCGCCGTCGGTCTTGGTGACAGGCATCGACTCGCCTGTGACCAGTGACTCATCGACCGAGGACCGTCCGGTGGCGACGGTTCCGTCGACGGGCATCTTCTCGCCGGGACGGACCCGAAGGCGGTCCCCAAGTTGCACCTCGTCGAGCCCGATTTCAGTCTCGGTGCCATCGGCAGCGAGCCGGTGAGCGGTTTTGGGGGTGAGGTCGAGAAGTGCCTTGATAGCGCCGGAAGTTTGTTCACGGGCGCGCAGTTCGAGCACTTGGCCGAGCAGAACGAGGACGGTAATGACGGCGGCGGCTTCGAAGTAGACGTCCACGGTCCCCATCTGACGGAACGAGTCCGGGAAGGCACCGGGGGCGAGGGTGGCGACGACGCTGAACAGCCACGCGACACCTGTGCCCATCGCGATGAGGGTGAACATGTTCAGTTTCATCGTTTTGACCGAGACCCAGCCGCGCCGGAAGAACGGCCACCCGCCCCACAGGACGACGGGGGTGGCGAGGATGAACTGGACCCATACCGACGCTCTCGGCGAGATCAGGTCGTGTATGGCAGGGAACAGGTGCCCGCCCATCTCCAATACGAAGACCGGCAGCGCAAGAACGAGTGAGACCCAGAACCGGCGGGTCATGTCGGTGAGTTCCGCGCTCGGGGCGGTGTCGGCGGTCACGGTGACGGGTTCAAGCGCCATCCCGCAGATGGGGCACGCGCCGGGACCCATCTGACGGATCTCGGGGTGCATGGGGCACGTGTACTCAACATCCGCCGACGCCTGCGCCGGAGCCGGGCTCGAAGCCTCGTGCTTGGACTCGGGGCTCACGTATTCGGCGGGGTTCGCTGCGAACTTGGTCCGGCAGTGCGCAGAGCAGAAGTGGTAGGTCGCCCCGTTGTGCTCGGCGTGGTGCTCGGTCGTTGCGGGGTCCACGTCCATTCCGCAGACGGGGTCTTTGACCGTGGTCGACGTTGTGGCCGTGGGGTGTTCGTGCACGTGACTCATAACTTCATCATACCCCTAGGGGGTATGCGCGCAAGTGCTGCCAGACCCCGACCCGGAAGGTTCGAGGACTTACCGCCTGTTGGTCAGATGTGGTCGTGTGAACCATCAGGGGTGGGCACTTTGGTGCTCGACTGTGCTTCTGGTTCCTCGGCGTCCTTGCGGGCTTTCCCACCGGACATCGAGGCCATCATGAGGAACATCATCAGGGGGCAAGCGAGCACGAGCAGGAAGTAGGCGGGCATCCCTGCCAGCACCGCAATCCCGGCCACAACGACCGCGACGGCCCCGTAAGCGAGGTTCTTGGTGGTGAACATGTCAGCCTCCGACCTTCACGACGACTCCTGTCGCCTAACCACCAGTGTGGGTCGGGTGCTCGGCGTCGCTCAGAGTCGAAAGACCCTCGCCGAAGAGTCCGAGTGACCACGCAGCCCTAGCACGAGCGCCTTCGCAGTAACCGAGGAGCCGACCGCTGCACCCCAAGAAGGGCGTGCAGCAGTCGGCCCCGAGTGGGTCAGGAGCCGAGCATCTTCTTCATCTGGGCCATCTCGGTCGTCTGAGCCTTCTCAATGTTCTTGGCGAGTGCCTTCGCGTCGGCGTTCTTGCCCTTCGACTGCTCGGTCTTCGCCATCTCGATGGCCCCGGTGTGGTGGGCGACCATCATGGTCAAGAACATCTTGTCGAAGGTGGCACCGGTGGCCTCGTCGAGGCCCTTCATGTCGGAGTCGCTCATCATCCCCGGCATGCCAGACATGCCGCCCATCGAGCCGGACGACTTGGACTTGCCCCAGTCCTTGAGCCAGCCCTTCATCGTGGAAATCTCGGGTCCTTGCGCGCCCTCAATCTTGTCGGCCAACTTCTTCACCTCCGGTGACGAGGCGTGCGCCTTCGCCATCTTCGCCATCGCAACGGCCTGCTCGTGGTGGGGAATCATGGACTGAGCGAACGTCACGTCGGCCTTGTTGAAATCACTGCCGCCGTTTCCGCTGCTACTGCCGCTTCCGCAGGCAGTGAGGGCAAGTGCCGCCACCACGGCGAGGGTGATGGCGCTGAAAAGTCGCTTCATGTGGGTCTCCTGTACGGGTCTGTCGAAAAGGGTGTTTGCGGGCGCGGACTAGCCACGGAACCGCCGAGTCGTGATGACGAGGGCGGGTCCGCGCTGGCGGGCCTCAGCAGCGTTGAATCGACAGGGCGTACAGGTTCGGCGGGTCTGGTGCGCGACCGGCTGTGACCGGTGCCCGGACAGGGCGGGCCGTCAGGAAAAGGAGCGGGCGCAGCCGCTCGGCGTGCAAGTGCACAATCATCGCGACGGCTGTGAGAACAAGCACGGCCAAGCACATTGCGGCGACGCTCATGTCCATCCCGGTGCCGCCACCGGGGTTATGCGAGACCACCACGTCAAGGACCGGAGAAACGGTCGCGACCGTCGCTTGGGTCAGGTCCACGGTAGTCGACGCCGCGTCCGTCACCATCGTCGTCATGGTGGGCATGGCCGCATGGGCGGTGCCCATCTGCTCGGTGCCGTGGTCAGACAGCCCGTGCATCCCGAACAAGCCAGCAAGGGTCAGGAGCAGCGCTCCGAGCCACAGCGCACGACGCGCCGTGTTCTCGTGGCTGGTTCGGCTGCTCACGTCCCCAAGTGTAGGCAGGACGCCCCTACCAGCCAGTTACCCGTGAACCTAGGGTGCGAGGCATGCCTGTGGAGAACTTTGACCCCGAACCCGGACGCGACCTCGGCCCCCTCATCCACGCTCTCCGCCGCAACGGCGGCACCCTCACCTTCGCCCAATGGGTCTCGGTCCCGACCTCGATGACGGTCAACCTGCACCTGCCCAACGATGAAGAGAGGGCCGAGAAGTGCCGTGCCGCGATCGAGGAATGGCGAAACGCCTGAAGCCTGAGTGTGTTCTGGCGGACGTGTGACAGGTGCACTGGCGTTGCGCGGCGGTCCTATTCGCATTCGTCGCAAAGGGTCTTTCCTGCACGTGCGGAGGCAGTTGGCAGGGCGATGGTGCAGTTGCTGCAGTGGGTCTCGTTCCGGCATTCGCAGCCGTGGCATCTGGGGCATCGACGTTCGCCGCAGGTGCGGCATGTCTCGGCGGCGTCGTCTGCGGTGAAGGTCTCACCGCACGCTGCGAGGCAGGTAAGGGTCCATGTAGTTGGGCTGGCGCTGACGCGGGTGTCGATGAGAGTCGGTTCGACGACGGCGAAGACAAGCGTGTCGTGGACTCGGATGTCCCACGTGACGTTGGGGTTCGTTTTTCCGCTTCGATAGTGGATGCCTTCGTGTCCGCTGAACTTCGTCGCTCCGTCCCCGGTGATGGCTCGGTGGGCACCGTGCGCGATCGAAGGTTGTTCTACGTCCGCGCTGGGTGCGTAGGGCTCGCCGTTGGATTGGGCGTACCAGACGTGTCCGTGTCCGGTGGCGAGCAGGACCATGCGGTGGCCCGGTTCGAGGAGGCACCGGGCGAGGCAGGCGGTCGCTGAGGCGTTGGTCGTCAGGTACAGGTCGAGTGCTGCACTAGCCGAGACGCCTCGACGGAAGGCGAGGTTGGCCTGTTCGTCGGGGATGAGGATGAGTGAGGCGAATGCGTTGACGAGGCGTTCTTCGACGTGTGTGGTGAGTTTCGCTCGGTGGAGTAGCGGGACGACGTCGTAGTTCCAGTCATCGTTGATGGCGAGTAGATGGTGGCCCAGTTCATGAAGAAGTGTGAAGTGGTCGCGGGCTGGGTTGCCGGTCTCCCTGTAGCGGATCGTGGCCGTGACCGCGTTGTAGGTCCCGTCGATGGGGCATATGGCGTTGCGAGCGGTGTTGTCCCGGACGACGGTGAGGTGCGGAATCTGCGCGAGCGCAGCGTGCGGGTCTGTTGCGGCGAAGGCGTAGGCGTCTGGGTGGCGTTGCTGCAGTTCGGCAATGAGGTGACGTGCGGTGGTGACGATGCGCTTGGTGGTGCGCCACCGGTCAGCGTCATCTGCCTCGAACACGGGAGGGGTCGCTACTCGGAACGAAGTTCGGTGATGGCTTGGGTGATGCGTGCGTCGATCGCTGCGTCGTTCTGGGCGTCTGCTTGGCGGGCGGGGACCTTCGCTCGTTCCCAAATTTTGAGGCGGGTTTCTGTCTCGTCGATGTTCTTGTCATGGACGATGGCGGTCACGTCGGCCTTCCATTTGGGCTCTCGGAGCGCAGACACGATGGGGTCTTCGGGGTGTGTGGTGATTTCGCTGATGTCGGTCGCGAACGCTTCGGCGAGCGCGTTTACCTCGACTGAGGTAAGGACTCGCTCTCCATTAAACGCAGTGGAAATGAGGGCCGGAACTCCGGCGAGGTAGCGGCTGAGGTCGCGCGGCGTGCTGAGACCGTTCTGCTTCGCAAAGTCCGAGGCAAGGATCCCCCGGTGGCTCGGGTCGCTGAACGGCGTGTCGAGGTCGCTGAGCATGCTCACGTACTGGCACCCAGCGTCGAGGGCGTCGTCGCCCTGTGTGCTCTGCTCTTCTGGGTAGTAGGTGACGGAGGCGTTGGCCTCTTCGGTGCTTTCCCACACGTCTACGAGGACGGCTCGAATGTCACGCTCGGTGAGGATGCTTCCGACGCGGCGACCGAGTGCGGCCTTCGACATGCCCGCTTGGGCTTCGGGCCAGCAGGTGAGCGGAAGCGTGAGCCAGTCGGCGTCAAGGCGGAAGGATGGTTTGGCTGCGGCTGCGCTCTCTTCGGTGACCAACCAGACGGTGACGTGAGTATCGAAGACTCCGGCGACTAGAACGAGGGCGAGGTCGACGCCACCCCACGTGGCGACCCATAGATCCCCGACGTTGATCGTCGTTGCGGAACGCCCGTCACCTGTCATGGGGGACGGAACGGGTGGTGGGAAGTGCGGCATGTTCCTCTTGTTCATCAGCGGTTGTGTTCGCCCAGCATCACGGAAATTTTGAAGAACTCGGCTACGGCGGATGCCTCGGATTCAGGCAACCGGCAAACATAGCGGAAGTCGGGAGTCCCCCACCACTTTCGGTGGACGGTTCGGTGGAACCGCGCTTGCCACCATGCCTGCTTGAGGTTGTGCTCGGGCTTGGCGGGCGATTCGATCTTGCGCACCGACGAGTCGGGATTTGTAGTCCGGTTCACGCAGATTGCGACGTTCGGGTTGCGCTGGGCGACAGCGACAGGGCGAGCGTTGTTGCCGTGCCGGTCTCCATTGGTCGATGTGCTCGGGGACGCCCTGTACAGGTCACCGGGCTGAGGGTCTGCGTCGGGCATCTCGGCACTTTCTCGTTTGGTCTAACACAGTCATATCGGCTGGCTAACCCCGCGCTGTAGCCACGTGCAACATTGCTTCGCGTGTCCCGGACGAGGTCGCGCGGTCTAGCGGCGGGTGGCGGGTTTCGGTGCTGCGTCTCCTACTTTGCGGCGGCGGACTTGTAGGCCCTGACCTGCGCTTTGAGGACGTTGGTGATGTCGTCGGCGCTGGCGTTCATTAGCCCACCACCTCCGGTGTTGATGAGAGCCGGTCCAACGAGGGCGAAGTTTTGGAGGCCGGTGGCCTCGTCGGTGGAGATCTTCACGCCGAGAGAGGCGTCGCCGACCTTGGCGGCGGACATGGCAGCGTAGGTGTACTTGGTGCCCTTGTCGGTCTCCCCGGTGCACGTTTCGAGAGCGTCAGCGAGAGCCGTGTACGCGGCCTTGGCTTCCTTGGCGTTGGCGTACTGGCGGATGCCGACGGACAGCACTTCGCCGGAAAGTCCGCTGCCCTTTGTGAAGTCGCGAGAGATTTTGATCTTCTCGTTGAACGGCGGCTTGTAGTTGCAGAATGTCTTGTTGGTGCCGGGGCTGGGCGGGTCTTGGGAGTAGCCGGGCGGCAGGTCACTGATGCTGATGAGGGCCTTGGTAAGGGCGGGTTTGCCGAGGACCCGGTAGGCCGGGGCAGCAGGCTTCGCCGGGGCGGGCGTCGTCTTGGTGCCCGACCCACTGTCGGAGCCTGCGGTCGAGTCGCCAGAGCCGCCACCGGAGCCGCAGCCGGTCAGGAGCAGGGTGCTCGCAGCGAGGGCAGGGAGGAGGGTCCGAGAGGGGTGCACGTGTGTCCTTCGTTCTGTGTTGCTGGTGGTTGGTCAGGTGGTGATGACGGGGAGGATCTTGTTGACGGCATCCTCGATTTGCTGGGCGAGACCAGCGGTTTCCAACGCGGTGCGGACACTTGCTCGGTTGCGTTGGAATCCGGCGTCGACGGTGACTCCGGCTGCTACCGCTTCGGCTTGGGTGACGAGTTCGACGAGGGTGGCGTGGTTTGGGTCCGTGGGGTCGTAGAGCCCGAAGTTGACGTAGAAGACGTTCTTGTCGAAGTCGCGGGCTCCAAAGAGACCCACGTTCTGGAGCGGTGTGACGCGCGTGAGGAGTGTCTTGGAGTTGAGGATGCCGGTGAGGTATCGGGCTTCGGAAACGGTTCCGACGGGTGCCCAGTACAACTTGTGCTCGATGACCGCTGTGGGGTCGTCGAGGCGTGCCGCCGCGAGCGTGTTGCCCGAGGCCGTGTAGACGACCCGGTGCTGGGCTAGCGGCAGTTGCGCCGCGAGTTGGCCGTGGTAGTCGATTCGATCCACCAGTTCGGAGGTGTCGTTAGCAACCTTGTTGGTTGCCCATTTCTGTTCGGCTTCGTCCCACCACGAAGCAAGTCCGGGGTGCTCGTCCAACTCGGCACGTTTCATGATCCGGTCTGTATCGAGCGGGAGCACGACGAGGAGTGGTCCAACGGGCCGGTAAGGCAGGATGGTCTCACCGAGGTGAACCGGGTGAACGTGGGCAGACTCGACTGACTTCTCAATCGTTTCGACGTTCTTCCAAGGTGCCTTTTCCGTAGTGGTTCGCCGGGACCGGACGCGTCGTCGGCCTGCGCCTGCCCCTAGCGCTGGTGCGGGGGCGGGTTCTACGACGATAAGCATGCGTGGGTACAGGATCGCGCCGTTGCGGAAGACCTTTTTGTATGGGGAGACCGGCAGGTCGGCGTCGGAGTTCAACTGGGACAGGTCGCCTGTGGTAGTAGTGAAAGTGGTGGCGGCGTCGGCCCAAGTGACATCAGCGGTCTTGAGGGTGGAGGACCACTTTTCGACTGTGTGGGTCATTGCGACAGCGGGACTGGTGGCGGTGCCTGAGATAACGCAGGAGACCATCGGGAACCCGGTCGGGGTCTTGGTGAGGTCCCATGTGGTGCCGAAGGAGACGGTCAGAGGTCCGGTTTCAACCGAGGACCAGTTCCCGGTGCGGAATCCGGTGTGCGGGAGTCGGGTGAGGGTGCCGTGAGGCATCACAAATGCGAAGCCGCCGCCAGTCTTGAGGTATTTCTCGATGGCGCGTGCAACGAAGAGAGTGGAGAGGTCGCGTCCAGATGCTCCGAGGCCACCAGTGAGGAGGTTGCGAGGCTTAGCGAGGGCCTTATAGCGGTCCTTCATGGCGGGGTCATCTTGTTGAAGCGCAGCCACGGCGGGTTCCCCACGAGGACGTCGACCTTGTTGTCGGGCTGAGCAAGCCAGATGGGCCGGATGAGGTTGCGGACGTAGTAGCCCCAGATGTGGTCGCGGCCTGTGGCTGCGAGGTCACGCATGGTCGCGAAGGTCTCCCCGAGGGTCTTCACGTCGTCAGGGTCGGTGATCTTGAGTGACTTGAGGATGGGGCCAATGAGGGTGCGGTGTTTGGCTCCGGTGGTGTCGAGGGCTTTGTCCGCCATTCGGGAAACGAGCCGGTCGAACACGGTGGCGTCTTTGAGCACAGAGACGGGGAAGACGAGGTCGTCGTCGCCGATGATGCCGCCGCCTTTGCCGACCAGTTCGTCACTGCTGGTGGAGATTGAGACGTTGTCTTCGCGGGTGAACAGGTCGCGGTTCTGTTCCCATTGGAGGGAGTCGCCGAGATAGACCGGGACGCTGATTTCGGGGCGGTCGGCGGCTTGGAGGCGGGTGCTGGTGATCGCGAGGAGGTAGGTGACGCGAGCGAGTGTGACTGAGACGGGGTGGATGTCCATGCCGATCACGTGACGGGTGACGCTTCCGACGGCTTCACCGGGGGTGAGTCCGAAGGCTTCGACAGCCGCGAGATGGGCGCGGATCGCGTGGAAGATGAACGTTCCGGATCCGCAGGAGGGGTCGAGCACGCGCTGGGTCTCGGGGGCGCTGACCGAAGCATTGACGACCCGGTCGGCGAGCCAGTCGGGGGTGTAATACTCGCCAAGGCTGGCGCGGTCGGCTTGGGTGATGACGGACTCGTAGAGGTGCTTGAGTACGTCGTGCTCGACCTGATCCCAGTCGAATCGGGAGATGCGGTCGGCAAGTGCCCGCACGAACTGTTCCCCGCCGGGGACTGTGGCGACCCAGTCGAAGAAGTCGGCTTCGACGACGCCGTGGATCTGGGAGCGGCTGAATTCGGTGCCTTCGACAAGATCGACGGCGGTGATGTTCGCGGCAGCCGATACGTCAATGTTGACGACCGCGTGGGCGATGATCTCGGCGGTGAGGACAAGCAGCGTGTGGTTGATGAAGGTGGCTGAGTCGTCTTCAAAAGCGGACCCGAACGCGGTCTTGAGCAACTTGGCCCAGAGGTCTCGCTTGACGGCTACCTCGGGGTGGTTCTTGTTGGCCTCGTAGAGGACTGACAGTTCTCTGAAGTCGAGAAGGTGGCCGGGTGAGGTCGCTCCGAGGCGCTGTGAGATTTCGGCTGGGGTGGGCTTGATGGCGGTGTCTGAAACAAGGATCGCTTCGAGCCACACCACGAGCCGGTCAGCGTCACCGGCGTTTGTGAGGCGAGCAATTTCGACGACAGCACCAGTGTCGGTGCCGTCTTCGTGGAAGTCGTAGAGGATCCATTCGATGCCGTCGGTGAGAATTCCAACGAATCGGCGGTCGTAGCGGGCATGCCAGACTTTGAGGTACCCGGCCAACTGACTCTCGGCGTCGAGGCGGACGGCCTTAGTCCGGAGGTCCTTCTTCACCTCGATAACGGCGTGGCAGATGGAGACATCGACCCGGCGGCGGGTGCCGTCCTTGGTCTGCTCCTCCAACTTGGGCACGTCGTTGGGGTCGAGATTGAGGTCCCCAGCGACCAGCACCGTCTGGATGTCGGTCTGAATGTCGGCTTCGGTCCGCGTGCCGGTTCGCGTGGCGAGTCGGGTCACGGCCCCCTGTGTCACCTGATTCGCCATGTTGTCCCTTTCCCGAGATCTTGTCGTCGACACCCTAGGGGTCTGCACCGTCAGCGACAGCCGCTAAGACGGCCAATTGGTGTTCGTGGCCCGTCGCTACGTCATGAGCCCGAGGTTTCTATCGGGCTCAATGCTTGGCGCGCCTCGGCTAGCGGGATGCGTTCTTGTTCGATACGCCGGTGTCCGGTCCATGCGGGGTCTTTGAGGCGCTCGTAGACGGCTCGTTCTTCGTCGGTGAGGTTCGGCAGGGGTTTGTGGGTGCCTGCAGTGAGTGGATTGTTGTTGGCGTCGGTGTTGGTGCCGAACCGTTCGTAGGTGTCGTACGTGGCGGGGTCCATGAGGATGCTGGTGACGTTGATCCCGGCTTGGCGGAAGCCGTTGAGGATCTCGTAGCCGTGGGCGTCGATGTCGCCCCAGTAGTAGAGGTGTGGGGCTTCTGTGAGCCACGGGAACGCGGCTGCGGTGTTGCCTCCGTAGCCTGCGCCTTCGACTGCGATGCCACCTGCGATGGGTGGGAAGTGGATGGCGGTGTCCTTGTTCTCAGAGATCAGCACGACGCGGGGCGTGTAGGCGGGAGTGAAGGGGTCGTCGACGGTGGCGGAGTCGTGGTGTCGCTCACCGGCTGCACGGTGGGCCGGGTCGAGGTAGGTGAAGTTGACGCGGGCTGGGTGTCGTGGGAGGAGGCCGAGGTCGTCTTTGCCGCTGAGGTGTTGGACGTGTTGGCGGTGGGTGTTGAGCCATTTGGCGTGGAGCCCCTCGATGGGGACTTGGCGTGGGGTGAGGCCGGTGGCGTCGTGGGTGGCGAACCAGTCGGCGACGGTGCAGAGGAGTTCAAAGTCTGTGTCGGTGTAACCGTCGACTGCTCGTATGAGCCGTGCGTGGTCACTGATGTGCCCGAAGCGTTCGTGGAGTTTCCGGTGTCGGTGACGGCCTCGGGTGAGGCGGTGTTCCCAGTCGGGTCCCGCAACGGTGGCGGCGGTGCCGATGTCGGGGACGGTGACGTGGGTGGGGATGGTTTGGGTGGTGGCGTGGACGCGTCGGCTGGTGGTGCGGATGGTGAGGTGGCGTGGGGTTGCCCAGTCGCGCCATTCACGGACGGCTTGCTGGACGCGGGCGAAGTCGGTTTCGAGGGTCGCTTTTGGCAGGGTGCCGAGCGTGAAGTCGTGGGGCCATGCGCTGGTGTCGCCGGTGAGGTCGGTGTGCCATGAGGTGGTGAGCCGTCGTTGGATGGCGGCGGTGATGTCGCTGGGTGTCTTCATGGTCACGGCTGGACACCAGCCCCAGTCAGGTTTGCCGGGGCGGGGCTGTGTGGCTTGGGGATGAGAGGGGCGAGGTACGAGTAGCCCTTCGCGTTCTTGGACATGCCGAGGATCGTGTCCATGTGCGGTTCAAGGGCGGTGACCTTGTCGAAGGGGGCTCCGATGATGAGTTGGAACCCGAGACCCTTCCATGCTGATACTGCTCGCCCGGCGAACTCACTGTCGGATTTCACGAACCCTTCGTCGAGGAAGACGGGTGCGAATCGGGGGCGTGCTGATGCTTCGTCGCCGAGTTGGAACCGGAGGGCTGCACCGACGATGAAGGCGACGAGTTCTTGGGTCTCCCCCCCGGACTTTCCGCCGAGTGCTGCGTAGGTGGAGCGTTCGATGCCGTGGGCGTCGACGGCGATCGCGGTGATTACGACGTGTTTGCGGACGTCGAGGAAGTAGTCGCGGTCCCGGTTGCTGGTCTTCGAGGTGGTTTCGCGGGTCCGGATGAGGTCCATGAATCGTTGAAGGCGTTTGAAGTAGGTCTCGATCTGGTCGTCGTTGAAGTCGGTGGTTGCACCTGAGGAGAGGACGTTGAGTTCCCTCTTGAACTTGGCGATGTCGTCGCGGTGGAGGCGTCGCAGGTCGATTTGGAGGTGGTCGCGTTCGAGGTGGTCGCGGCGGTCACCGAAGGGCAGTTTGGCGAGAATCTGGTTGATGGGTTCGAGCCGGTTCTCGATGTCGGTGATGGAGTCTTCGAACGCTCCGGCGAGGGGGACGAGGTCTTCGCCGGACCAGTCGGTGAGTTTGCGTGACCACGCTGCGCGGCGCTCTGCTAGTCCTTCGGCGACGATGTTGTCGAGGATGGCCCGGTAGCCGTCGTAGGAGTCAATGAGGACTCCGAGGTTGGGGTCGGCCCAACGGTCTTGGTAGGTCACGAAGATCGTGGTGAGCGCGGTTTCGGCGCGCTGCTTCTTCTCGTTCGCTGACTTGAGTTGTTCACCGAGGCGGGCGCGTAGCCGCTTGGTGCCTTCGTCGAACCGGTCGAGGTCCTCAGGGTCAGCCACGGCGGCGTACTCATCGTTGAGGTGGGCGATCTGGTCGTCGGTGAGAGTGGCAGTCTCGTCTGCGTTGATGCGGTCGATGATGCGGCTTGCAGCGTCCCTCTTGCTGATGACCAAAGCGACGGCGGCTTCGAGATCCTTGAGGGTTTTTTCGGCGGCGTGCTTGTTTCGCCGGGCTGCTTCGAGGTCGGCAGCGATGCGCACCTCTTCGGTTTGCAGGGCACGGAGTATGTCGTTCGCGTCGAGGATCCGGGAGTGCTGATCGGCGAGGGCGGCGATTTCAGCGGTGATCGACTCTGGGTCGATGCTGCGCCATTCGGTGTCACGGACGGTTTCGTGTGCGCCCTTGGCTCCGTGGAGGTCGGTCATCTGCTGACGCAGGGCTGCGTCGCGGCGTCCAAGGTCACCCAGTTCGGTTTCGATGTGCGTGAGGGTGTCGGCGATCTCTTGAAGCCGCTCGACGCTGGAGAAACCGATGACGTTAGGGCTGTTGTAGTCGCCGTGTGCGCCGCTCTTGCCGTGGCGGGTCTGACCGTTAATGGTGACGCGACGGTCACGGCCTGCAAGTTCAGCGGGAGTTTCGACACAAATGGCGTCGATACCTGCGTCGCTAATGCGGTCTTGGACCCATGCCGAGAACGGGGAGTCCTTGTATTGGAGTTTCCCGCTGATGCGGGCCGGGTCGAAGTCGACGTCTTCGTGGTCGCGCAGGGTGATGCCTTGGAAGTTGATGCGCTTGATGCGCATGGAGTCGATGCGGCGGCTGAGGTGGTCGAGTTGGCGTTCGTCGACGAGCATGACGCGGGCCAGCCCGTGCAGGGTCACTTCGATGGCTTTGCGCCACCGGTTCTCGTCAGGTTGCAGGTCGACGAGTTCGGCGACGAACGGGAGGTCGGCAGGCTGCATGCCGGTTGCTTCTGCGATGGCGACGCGTGACTCGTGAAGGTCGCGCGGGACCCTTCCTTGTCGGCCCTTGAAGGACTCGGCTTCCTTGCGCAGATCGTCGCGTTCGGCTTGGAGCGGGTAGGCGCATTTGCCGAGTTCGGCCTGTTGGTCGGTCAGTGCCTCCAAGGCTGTGTCGAAGCCGGTGAGGAATGACAGGGCGTTGGCTTGTGCCGTCGCGAAGTCGTCAGCGGTGTCGATGTGCAGGTCGAGCCGTGCGGTGCGGGTGTCGAAAATGGTACGGGCGCGTTCGGCGGTGTCGCGGTCGTTGCCGAGCCGGTTCATGTCCTCTTCGAGCCGCTTGAGGGCGCTGCCTCCGGCTTCGCGTTGTGCTTCTTGGACTTCGCGGAGCAGACCGTCGAGCCGTCCTTCTTCGGTGTGGGCGTCGCGGCGGATCGTTTCGTTGGCGAGCCGGTTGACCCGGTTGGCCTCTTCGGCTGTTTCGAGGAGGGCGTCTTGGGTGGTGAGTTTCCACAGCAGGAAGGGGTTGTCGCCCTCGCGGTGGATACCGAAGGTGTCGATGAGGTCGGCTGCCTCGATGGCTGCTTCGCGTTCGGCGTGAAGGTCCGGGAGCCGCCGCAGGACCTTCTCCTTTTCGGCGACGGTCAGCATGGCGTTGTAGGAGGCTTCGAGGTCGATGAAGTGTTCGACGGCGTTGTCGGCGGCAGCGAACGTGGCAGGTTCTTCGATGACCATTGACTTGTACAGGTCATCGACGGTGCGGACCTGATGACCGGCTTGGATACGGGCGAGCAGGCGCAGAGCCTTGCTGCCGTCCCCGTTCGCGCCGATACCGAGCCGCGTGTAGAGGGTCTGGGAGAAGTTGCCGTACGTGTCATGCATGGTCACCTGCGGGAACCGGTTCTTCACGGCGCGCTTGTCGAACTTGGTGGCGGCGACTTCGGACCATTCGGCGAGGTTGAGTGGTCCGTCGCAGGTGGCGAATTTGCGGACGAGGTCGGAGTCGCGGGTTGCTCCTCGGGGGACGAAGTACAGGCGGGTGGCGGTGAACCGGCGTTTGTTGTCGTCGATGAAGGTCATCGCGATGGCACCCCATGTGGTGCCGTCGGCTCCGCGCAGGACTTGGTCGCGGAGTTCCCCGGTTCCTGCTTCGCGGTTGCTGTCGGTCTTGCCGCGCAGGTAGGTGAGAAGGTTGCGCTGGTCGACGCTGCGGGCTCGTCCGGTGGTGGCGTCGTTGGAGGCACCGTTGAAGGGGGTTCCCGACGGCATCATCAGGGCGATGTAGGCGTCGAGGAGGGTGGACTTGCCGGTGCCGGATGCACCTGAGATGAGGGTGCCGTCCGGTGAGAAGTTGACGGTGGTGGGGCCGTGGAAGCCGCCCCAGTTGACCATCTGCAGCGTTTCGGCTTTCCACTGTGTGGTGCCTTCGGTGGCTCCTTCGATGTAGAGCAGGGCGTCTTGTGTCATGGGGTGCTGTCCTCCAGCATCGGGTCGCTGGGCTCGGTCGTCGTGGCCGGTGTTTCGTTTTCGAGGATGAGCCATTCCCAGAGTTCTTGAAGGCGAGGCAGGGGGAGCAGGACGGCGATGACCGGGGCGATGCGCAGCCGTTCGGTGTCGTTGGTCTTGAGCAGGATCTTGGCCTTGATGAGCGCGTCGATCGCGTTGACGGTGCGCTTGGCATCCCCGGAACGGTTCGTGGCGTGTGAGGGCCGGAACGTGGTGACGTGGGCCATCAGGTCTTCACGGTCCACGTGGACGCTGTCGTGGCCTGCGGAACGGTCGCTTTGGAACCGGTGCCGCAAGAACACCATGAGGATGGTTTCCTCACGGCTGTAGGCGGTGTCGTGCAGCATCGTGGGGAACTGCCTGTTGCCGCCTTCGGCTGTGGCCTGCCGCTTGAACGCCACTTGGTGCTGGTGGTCGATGTGCAGGTCGAGGAACATGTCGTTCAGTCGTGCCTTGATGGCTGTCGGGGTCTCGACCAGTACCCGCCATTCGGTGGGGTTCTGGGCTGCGCTGATGTATCGGTTCTTCATCAGGGTCACGAGGGTGCGTCGCTGTACGAGGGAGAGTCCGCCTTCGTCGCCGTCGAAGAGCGACAGGGTGGACGTTTCGAGGTCTTCGTCGTCGAGGAATGCGTCGCCGCCCGCGCTCTCGTCGAACCCTTCTTCGTCTTCGGCGTCTTCGGCTTCGCCATCGTCAGTGGGGTCGGCGAGGTCGTCGGGAGCGTCTGTGGCGAGTGCGTCGTCGGCGTCGTCAGAGGAGGGCTGGGTCTCGTCGGTCACTGTGCCTCCTCGGTCTGTTCGTGCAGTGCGACTAGGTCTTCGGGGTCGAGGCTCATCCGGGGGACGAGGAACTCGCGGTGTTCACCGCCGGGGCGGATGGCCTTAAACACTTCGGTGTCATCGGCACCTTCAAGCGCGTCAAGGCGTGACACCACATGCAAGAGGCCGAGGATTTCGACTGGGCGACGCAACTCGTCGGGAAGTTCGTTGAACATTTGCCCTACCGAGTCGGTGTCACCGGTCGCGAACGCCTCGGTCAGCGCAGTTCGCAGATCACTCAGGGAGGGTCCGCCTTGCTGCCGGATCTGTTCCAGCGTGAGCGCCTCGGGAGCCTCATCGGCGACGTTCTCAAGCGGCGGTGGCGGTGCGGCGGACGCCGGGTCGTAGAACCGTTCACGCATGTGACCCACCTCGACGGTGGGAGGGATAAGTTCCACGTCGACGGTGACGCGTGGCCCGGCGGTTTCCATCCACGTAACGAGTTCACGTTCGATCCCGCGCAGGGTGCGGTCCAGTTCACGTTCGGCAAGCACGTCATGGTTGACGATGTGTTCGCGCAGTGTCGCGGTGAGCCGGTGACGTTGGGAGAGAACGTCTTTGGTGCCCTGACGGATGAGCCCGACAGCGCCCCGGAACTCGGTCACGTCTCCGGGTTCGAGGTAGGCAGCGAACGGGTGACGAAGGATGGCCTGCACGTTCTGGTCGAACTCCAACATGAGTGCGGGGTCGCGGAGAAGCACGAAGGCCCCGTCGAACGCACGGCCCTCGGGGGTCGAGCGGATGAGTTCTTCTTGGCGTGCGAGGTAGTCATCAAGGACCTCGCTGACCCGGCGGTCTTCTTCACGGAAGTCCCGAAGAATCTCCCGGTGCATCTGGGCGACCGACTCCTCGACTCGTTTGAAGTCCGAGGGCAACTGGCCGATGAGGTCCACAAGGTTGACGTAGCCGTCGAGCATGCGGTCGGTAGAGGCAACCTCGACTGCCCCGCCTGCGGCGAGCCGGTCCCGTTCGGCTTCGAGTTCACGGATTTGATCGTTGAGCCGTTCGATGCGCGCGTCGGCGTCGGGGCTGGCTTCGAGTGCCCACCGGCGCACCGCATCGAGGATGGTGTTCAGCCTTGACTCGCTCAGCAGCGCTCGCTCACGCGACATGGACTGGACGAGATCGAGGGCCTCCAACGCGTGGGAGGTGAGCGAATACTCCGGGCCATCGTTGCCGTCTGCGCGGTAAAGCCACTGGTCTCGTGTCCATTGCATGCACAGCGACCTGCCGGTCGCGTTCGGCGGAAGGGTCTCCCCCACGGTGCGGAGGTCGTCGAGGTAGGCGTCAACCTGCGCGTGGAGCCGCTCGGAGGCCGCGGCGCGACGGTCCCGGCTGAACGTGGAACGGAAGATGGCGACGACCAGCGGTGCCCACTTGGAATCAAGCAACCGAAGGGTCGGGCGTTCAAATGAGTCCCGCGTACGCGCAAGTTCACCGCGAATCTCGCCCATCAACCCTCACCCCCGCTCGCCGTCCGATGAACGGTAAGGGAACCCACCGACAGATGGTGGACGGACCAACAATCCACTTCAGCCGTTGAGACCGGCCCTTCGAAATGGTCGAAGCGACTAAAACCGCAGGTCAGGGGTAGCAGTTCCTTAATGGCCCATCAGTCGCTGAGTCCGGCCATCATGACCAACCTTGATCGAATGTCTTCGCCGTTGCGGTCTTGCTGGTGCCAGTCCGTGAGTTCCGGCCCGGTAGTTGCCCCGGCTCGTAGAGACAGGAGCGCGAACTCGTACGGGACGCCGTCTTCCAGAATGCGGGTCAACAACTCGGAGGGGTTGTCTAAACCGCGTTCAACACACACGTCTCGTAGCGCAGCGAACTCCTGTGCCGTGTAGCCGCCCCTGTTCCATTCGTAGGCAAGCGACGGCAGGCAGACTCCGGCTTCGCACCACGAGACGGCATCGTCGTCGGACAGTCCGTGTATGCGGAAGGCACCGATGTCGCGCACCAACGTGCGTCGATTGGAGTCCGGGATTGCCCTCGTTATTGCGTCGGCTTGTTGGCGGTTCAGACCGAGTTGATACATGAGCCATGCGGCTCGCTCTTGTCGGCGAATCTCGTAGGTGGTCATCAGCCACCCGGTGGGGTCGGGTTGGGAATGTGGCGTTGTAGATGGCTGATGAGTTTCTTGCTGGAACGCATCACGGTGTCCATCTGCGATTCGAGGTCTCGTGGGTTGGTGTTGTAAACGCGGGTGAGGATGCCGAGGTCGCGATCGAGGCCGTCGGCGTATTCGAAGAGGGTCAGGAGGTGGCGACGGCCCACGTCGACGGTGCCTCGTTCTAGCCATCTCTTTCGTTGCCGTTGTAGCGAGGTGTACTTGGTGCGGCAGGGGTCGCAGAAGGGTGACTGGCCCCGAGCGGGTAGGACGGTGTCGCAGGCGTTGCACCAGCGCACGAACTGGTCTGTGCTGAACCGAGCGGGGTCGGGGCGTTCGTTAGGTCTGCTCGTGGGTGGTTGGTAGTTCTTGATGCTGGTTGGGTAAGCGCCCGGTTGATCGCGGGGTGGGAGCACAGCGAGTCGGGCGTAGCGGCGCATGGAGGGGTAGATCCTGTTGGGGTCGTTTGGGTCCCGAGTCATCCGTCGAGTCGTCACTTGTCGGAAGGTATACGTCGCCGATCTGGTCCGACGCGTTTTGTCCGCACCAACTCGCCGGATAGCACCCGTAGCGCTTCTAGGGGCGGACGGAGCGCCCGGACGGCCCTGAAACTGGCGCAACACGTTTCGGTCCGGACACGATCGGTCGGACCAAATCGCTAGGTGCCGACACTTCACGTCGGACCAGTTGGCCTCCGCCTTCTGTTCCGTGCGCTCCGTCTGTGTGCGCAGATCGACATGTCGGGCGGTTAGGTCCGGACACTTTGTGTCGGACCTCTAGCCGTCCGTGGCTTCGTCACTCCATAGATCGTGTCTGGGAGGTCGGTGCGGACACGAACTGGTCCGACCCTGCCGTCACAGAGGCGTGGCCCGCCGTACCGAATCAGATCGAGCACCGGTGACCCCAACGCTCTCGATTCGGGGTCAGACGGGACGCGTCCAGAGCGAATGCAAGCGGACAAACCGGGCCGCACCCTTGTCTCATGCACGACCTGCTGCACCTCTTCTAACCCGGCGGTCGAGGGACCAAGGACAGGTGGCAGCCGCCACTCCCGACGGCTGCCTCTATTCATCACCAGCCACAACCCGTCCACGCCGCGCTACGGCGTATAGGAAGGACGACCTATGACTACGAGTGGTGACGACACCGTCATCGGCTTCCACCGACACGCCCAGAGCACACCAAAGAACGACGGCGACCTCTCTGGCGACGGCACACAGTGGGTTCCCGAGATCGATGGTTGCGCCGTGTCAGAGGTCGACGCTGACGTCCGCAACACCGAACATGTGTTCGATGGCAAGAGGGATGATGATGGCGACTCGGATGGGCAGAAGGAACGGCTGACCCTGCTGCACGGTGGCGGGCTCAGTCGTGCCGAGCCCAATCGCACAGGAGTCACAGTGTCAGCCCTAAGCCCAACTCTCTCCAGCCCTGCCCTGCCCGAAACTCGGTTCACAGGTCTGGGTCGCCACGACGCGCCACTCACCCGGTTCCGTCACGAGCGCACTAGCCCTCCCCTCTGGTCGGCCACAGCCACGTGGCGTGATCTCGTACAGGAACGTGACGTCCCGGTCATGCCCGACCTGCCAGCACGATGGGGCACCGACTGGACCGTCACCTACCGCCACGGCAAGAACACACTGACCGCCAGCGTCGCCTCGGTCGGTATTGGTGACCTGCTGGTCGCCGACCCCATCCGGGTGAACTCGTGGCATCCGGGGAAGACAGCACGGGCGGGTCTGCGGTTCGTGCATTCGACCGGGTACCACCACGCCCACGAGTCGCTGTTCGAACGCAAGTTGCTCTACGTCCTCGACTTCGACGACGCGACCGCCATCGCCTGCCAGCCCTTCACCCTGACATGGCACGACGGGCACCGGGTTCGGCACCACACCCCTGATTTCCTCGTCGAAGTCGACGGCCACATCGTCATCATCAACACCCGCCCGGCGGCTCTGGTCAAGGACCCGCTCATCGAAGACGCCACTGCTATCGGTGAGGTATGCCTGTCGCGGGGGTGGGACCACTCCCTCGTCGTCGGCTACTCCCTGCCCGGCATCACCACCGTGGAGACCATCGAGACGCACGCCACCTCCACTGACCACCTCGGCTACACCGACGAGGTTCTCGACCTCCTGACCACCTACGGGCCGACACCCTTCGCCGAGGTGTGCGACGCGTTCGAGGCTCCCGTGCTGGCACGGGCAACGCTTCAACGGCTCATGTGGGAACGGCAGGTCTCGGTCGACCTGAACGCTCCGCTGCAGGACTGGTCACTGGTGGCGCTACCCGGAGAGGAGACGCAGCCATGACCGCGTTCCGGCCCGCCAAGGGCACCGAGTTCTACCTCAACGGCGAATGGCACCTCATCGAATCCGTCGACCACCGTGCCGGTTCGCTCACGGTCGTGGACCGCAACGGGGTCCTCACCACCATGTCTGTCGAGGACCTCATCAACCATCGGTCGTTGACGCGTGACGATGACCGGCTACCGCCACAAGATCTGGTAGCGCGGCTCCCAGAGGCGGACCGGCAGGTCGCCATCATGCGCATCGAGCACGCCAACGAGGCCATGACCGGGTTCCGGTCTGGTGACCCGAACGTTGCACTGCCCGGCGAACCAAAGCCCGAGTACGACCCTGCGACCACTTTCCAGAAGGACCGGTTGGCTGCGAAGCACGCCGAACTCGACACAGAGTTCGCCCGGCTGCTCGGTGTTGACATGAGCGTGCGGACGATTCGTCGGTTGGGGACGGCAGCCAAGGACGGCACCGTGTTCGCGACCGCCGCAGGTTCTCACGGGCCACGACGGGTGAAGGGGCGTCGCGCTATCTGCCGTGAGGTCGCCGAGGAGACCTTCCGGGTCGTCGAGGACCGTCGCCAGTTGTCAAACAAGACGGTGCGGGGCATGCATGTGGAGTTGCGTCGCCGCCTGATGGAGCAGGGGTACGGCGAGGCGTGGATGGGGAAGAACTTCCCTGAGGAGCGCACGTGGCGCAGGTTTGTTCACGACTACTGGACGCCGAGCGAACTGACCGGCAAGTCCCGCACCCGCGCCTCGGGCACCGTCGCACCGGTTGGCGGATTCCGTCGGATGAACCCGACCCGTCCGGGCCAGATCGTGTTCATGGACACCAACAGCCTCGACGTGCTCCTCAAGGGCACCGCCATCGAGGGGGCTGTCCGGGGTTCTGTGGTTGTGGGTCTCGACCAGTTCTCACGGTCGGTGTGCAGCGTCCGGGTCGTCGAGCAGGCCGAGAAGAACCTCGACATCGGGTTCGCGTTGCTCGACCTTGCCAAGCCCAAGCAGATGAAACCGGACTGGCCTGACGATGCTCGCTGGCCTTTCGTTGGCATCCCCGAAGGGGTCCTCGGCACCAGCGCCACGGGTTCTGGTGTCGGCATCGCGGGGCTGCCGATCGTCAACCCCGAATCCCTCGGTCTTGACCACGGTGGCCCGTACAAGGCCCACAAGACCCGCGAACTGGCTGCCCGGTACGGCATCGACATCCTGCCCGCCCGCACCTACACCGGATCCGACAAGGCATGGATTGAACGGTTCTTCGGTGCGCTGCGGACCATGCTCCTCGAACACCTCGAAGGCTACCGGGGCAGTGACACCTCTGAACGCGGCAAGAACACCGACAACGAAGTCGAGTGGACAGCGCAACGTCTCGAAGACCTCATCGCGTTGTGGGCTGTCAGGATGTGGCAGACCCACATCATGGAAGGTGTCCGTCCGTCGTGGTGCCCTGAAGGTCACTGGTCACCTAACAGCCTGTACCAGCACGGTATCGAGACCGCCGGGCTCTCACCGCGTCTGATGACGTCCTCGGACTTCTACGGTGTTATCACCACCACCTACGTCAAGGTCCATTCACGTGGCGTGAACGTTCGCGGCCTCTGGTACGACAACGACCCCGACACGGGCGAGACGGTGCTGGACTCGCGCCGTAACCAGCCCGCCCCGACCGGGAACAAGAAGTGGACCGTCCAGTACGACCGCCGCGACCTGCGGCACGTCTGGTTTGTCGACGAGTTCGAAGAACGTCATCTGCTCCGTTGGGTCGGGGCCACCGGTGATTTCCCGTCGTTCAGCGATCGGCACATCAACGCCCTCCGCAACCGCATCGACGGCCAGATCCGGCAGTACGACTCCCACGAACTCGCCGAAATCCTGCTCACCGAGGTTCTGCCCGTCCGTACCCCCGAGGGGTGGATTGCCGGAGACAAGGCGGCGAACAAGGCAGCGTCAGCGCACGCCCGCGACCGTGAACTTGCTGTCGGGGACGCCGCGAACTATGCAGCCGCCGAATCCGCACCACCCGAACCGGAGCCGGAGCCCGCGACCGCGTTGGAAGCCAAGCGCAAGGAGCGGCGTCAACGCGCCACCGGCGGCAACCCGTCCCGGCCAGCCGCGACCCCTGCGGCTTCTACTGCGGCCCGTCTGAGTTCAACCCCCAGCAGCATGCTCGACACCATCGCCGCCCTACGCAAGGACCAATCATGACCATCTCACTCGACGACTTCGTCACCGTTGACCTGTCCGAGATCGAGAAACTCGACATCAGTGATCTCGACGGATGGAAGACGTTCGTGCGGCTGCGTGACGCTTACACACCCCCTCCGCTGCTGAGCCGCGACGACTACGAGTCGCTCAACCTCAGGGACCGGGTCAAGTACGACGCCATCCGGCACATTGGCAACTTCAACATGCCCAAGTTGCAAACCCCCATGACCGCTCACGTACGCAGCCAAGTCGAACGTGTACTACGCGCCAACATCTACCGGATGGACCCCGGTGTTCGCTCCGGTGTCTTCATCTCCGCAGACGGGTCAATGGGCAAGAGCACCCTTATGCGCGAGATTGCCGCCAACCATGAAGCCGAACTCGAAGCCCTACGCGAAGTCCTCCCCGGATCTATTCACTTCCGTGACAGGTGGGTTCCCGTCGCGTGGGTCACCGTCCCACCGAAACTGTCCATCCGGAGCCTCGCCACCGCGATCCTCAACTTCTACGGGGAGCCGTTCCGGCCCAGCGCCACCGATCCCCAGATGACCCGGCGGGTTGAAGATGTCATCCGCGACTGCGGAACCCGGCTTCTCGTCCTTGACGACATCACCCGCTACAAGGACGCCGAAGCAGACCGGTACGCCTCGGACTGGATCCGGAACCTCATGGAATCCTCCGTCACGATCGTCGCACTGGGTGTTGACGTGCGCGGCTCAGGAATCCTCTACGACGGAGCACGAGGACGCGAACAACGACTACGGACACAAACCGCGCAACGCTTCACCGTCCTCGACATCGAACCGTTCCGCTACGACACCGACGACACCACCCGCGACTGGGTAGACCACCTGCGCGCCGTCGAAGCCGACCTTCTCCTCCTTGACAAGGAACCCGGCATGCTCGAAGCCCATGCCGAACACATCTATGCCCGTACCGGCGGAGTCATCGGTGTCTTCAGCGAATGGGTGCAGTTGGCAGCCGAATCCGTCATCGGGAGGCACCCGGCTGACGGCGGGGAAACGCTGACACGCGCCGATCTTGACGAGGCCCCCATCCGGGGCCAGCACACCTCACCCGACACCTCGGTAGTCCAGCCGCGTTCCAAGGTGAAGAGGACGACGCGCGTCCCCGCGAAGAAGGGACGCAACACCGTCTTCGACCAACCCACCCGTCACCCGAACTCACGCCCAGCCAAGACCCGGCCCACGCCACAGGACGGTGTGGCATGACCGCAGACCTCACCATCGTGGCGAACACCCCGACACCAGAGACGACCATCACCGACTGGCGTCGGCTCCTCCCCCGCAGCAACCAGCCCTTATCCGACGAAACTCTCGCCGGATACGTCCTCAACCTCGCCTACCGGCTCGACCTGACCCCCACCGGAGTCATGAAGAGGACCGGGCTCACCAGCAAACAGAGAGCCCACGTCCTCCAACTTCAATACGGGATCCGTCTCCCCGACGACACCCTCCACCGGTTCACCACGAGCACCGGCCTCAGCACCCACGAAGCACAAGCGATGACACTGCACCGCTACGCCGACCTCACCACCATCCCCCGCATCTCCAAGGTCCGCGACGACCGGCAATGGCTCGACCCACGCACCAGCCGCTACTGCCCCCACTGCCTCGCCGAACCCACCCCACAAGGCGACGAGCACCCCCTCTGGCGCATCCAATGGCTCACCCCGTGGGCTGTGGCCTGCCCACGACACAACTGCCTACTCCTTGACGCCTGCCCCGGCTGCGGCACCCGAGTCGGTGAAAGCGGCGGTCAACTCCGCAGCCTCATCCCTCACGTCGGGAACCCCGTCACACACCCCGCCGTCTGCCGGGCCAAGCCCGCCGACGCGAAATACCTAACCGCCTGCGACACGCGCCTCGACCACGCCGAAACAATCCCAGCCCCAGCCGCCCTCATTGACCAGCAACGGCTCTTCGACCAGATCCTCAACGGCGAACAACCCGACACGCTCACAAGTCTCGGCGCACCAGTCACACCCCGCGAATACCTGCTTGACCTGCGGCTCGTCACCGTCATGCTGCAACTTGCCGGGGACCCCACCGTCCTTAACGACCAGCCCGCGCCCTTCGCCGAAGCCGCCGCTGACTACATAGCCACGCGCAGCGACAGCGTCGGCACCCTCAACCGTCACGGGCGAACAATCACCCTTCCCCCGGACGGCTACACCGCCAGCACCGGGCTCATCCTCACCGCCGCCCACCTACTCAACGACACCGACCGCATCGACACGATCAACCGCCTCGCCCAACTCGCCCTCATCAACGAACGTCACACATGGCGCACCGCCCAAGCCGGAGGTGAACCCAGCCACGCCCTTTGGGGTGCTCTTACCAACCAGCGGCTCCACACCACGGCCCCCGAACGGCTCCGCAGCCACCTCGGCACCAGCACCCTCATCTTCAAGCCCCGCCACGTCCCCGCCTACCTGCCGCGAGACCTCTACGACAAACATTTCCCCGCCGTCCCCAGCACCTACCGCCGCCGCATCCGCCGACACGTACCGATCGCACTGGTCCGGCTCGTCGGAGACTTCGAAACCGCCGAGGACGCAGGCACTTACCTCGGCTACAACCCCACCGCGACGGCCCAAGCCACCGGCAGGCTCGCCAAAGCCCTCACCGACAGCGACCTCACCCTCGCCACACGAGTCGCCGCCATCGCCCAAGAACTCGAAGCCAGCCCCCGCATCGACTACGGCACACCGCGCAACCACATCGGCCCGAACTGGAACGTCCCGGACCCCATCTGGGACACAGCCTGCCAAGCCCTCGCCGACAACGGCCTCGTCCGCGCCAACATCGACTGGGCTAAACGCCGAACTCTCTACGCGATCTGGGTATGGGAACTCGTGACCGGCGGCGACATCGCCGTCGCCCCCATGATCACCGGCCCCCTCCCGCCCGGCACCGTCCACCAACTGCAGGGCCTCAAACGCATGGCAACGCAACGCCACCACGACCTCATCGCCGATCTTGCCGAGGTTGTGCGGACGAAAATGTTTCAGGAGTCAGACGCGTCTAGTGGTCTGACGCCCGCTCGCGACTGTTGATGGGCCTCTGCCTTGGCAAGTGCTTCGGTGTAGCCGTCCGCCTCGATGCGTAGCCGATCGAGGAACTCCTGCACGGCGAGGGCGACAGTCTCTTGATGCGACGCAGTACCCACGAAAGCCGCCGCAACCTGCAACTCGAACCGGGTGCGGGCTGTCACGCGGTACCCGATCGGGTCGCCCCGGTCCGGGTTCGGCTTCGGGCCGCGCCGTCCTCCGCGTGCCTCCGCCGCCATGTCAGTCCTCGCCTCTACTGTGAAACTTAGTAACAGTGTCGCGCACGACCGTGGAGGCAGCAATGACGATCACGATCCCCGCCGGTTCGTTGATGGAGTCCGCGCTCAACGGGGAGCAGCAACTCGACGCCTTAGCCGAGCACGAGGTCCTCGCCTCAGCAGCGTCGGCACTGCTCGACGCTGTTGCGGCAGCCGGTCACGTTGCCGTCCGACCTATCGGTCGAGGTGGAGCGCTCATCGTGGGCGCAGCGTCGATGATGAGCCACGGGTCGCTACAGCACTCGCCCGAAGGAACACCCGCCGAAGAGACCAGCAAGATCATGGTCGTCGACGCCGTGGCTGTCGGTCACGGCGTAGTCGAGCGCGCTGTCAACCAAGCCCGCCAGTCGGGAGCCGATTGGGTCGGAGCGTGGGTGTGGCGAGGATCCCCCACTCTGAACTGCGACGGCATCACCGCAGACCACGTCGCCGTCGACGGACTATTGAACTAACTGCGCCGCCAAAGCAGCCGAAGCCGAGACTTTCCAGACCGCAGGCGCGATCTTCTTCGCCCGCTCCTCCGCCTCCGCAAGATCGCCTCCGCAGGCTGAGCCGACCTGAGGGCCGCTCATCACACGAACGTCATTGCAGTGCTGGCGCGCCAGATAGATGGCAGCACCCTCGGCACGCAGGCGCAGCACCGTTGGTGCCGTCAGTCCACCTCGCGCCCCGTCGTCTCCCTGCCGGACGACAATCCGCTCGATATCTGACAGTGCGTTCAGACGAGCATCGAGACCGTCCGAGATGGCGGCGATCTTCTCAGCCACGTCGTCGGTGTCCGGGGCGAGATAGTCGAAAGTGACAACGTCTGTGCCATCAAGCACGACGCTACGCAGTCGCGGCTTGCCCTTCTCGACTCTGACCGCCAAACCCACATACACCATGTCAAGCAGCCTAAGATGCGGTCGATGACACAGTCGCGCTTCCACCCGACAGTCTCATCAACCATGCAATTCGACCACCGCTACAACCTCATCGACTACAAAGGCGGAGGAGGCTACGGAGAAGTCTGGCTAGCCACCGACACCACCACCGGACGCCAAGTCGCCCTCAAACTCCTCGACCCCAACCACACCACCCCCGACGACGCATGGCGCGAAGCCACAACCCTCACAAGCCTCCGCAGCAAATACATCGCACAAGTCCACGGAGCCACCCTCAGCCAAGTCGGCATCCCCTACATCGACATGCAATACCTGCCCAACGGCAGCATCGGCGACGCCCTCCCCAACCACGGCGTCACAGAAGCAACCGCAGTCAGATGGGGCCTACGCGCAGCACGCGGACTCCACCTCTGCCACGAAAGCAAAATCCTCCACCGAGACGTCAAACCCGACAACCTCCTCCTCTCAGCAACCGGCGACGTCCTACTCAGCGACTTCGGCGTAGCAGCCAAAATGGCCGCAGACGGCACCGCCAGCCCCCACGGCGACCCAGACATACGAGCCCCCGAAACATTCACCGGACAACAACTCACCGTCCAATCAGATGTCTACTCACTCGGCGTAACCCTGTTCGCAATGGTCACCGGACACCTCCCCCACACCCTCACAGCACACGGCGGCGACGGAGGAGCACTCGTCACCGCCGTACTCGCAGGCATCCCAGACCCAAGAGACCAAGCCCCGCACCTCACCCTCGGAATGGCCCGCGTCATCACAACCGCCACAGCCCTCGACCCCGCAGACCGATACGCCTCAGCCAACGACCTCGACAACGCCCTATCCAAATTGAAGACACCACACCGCACCATCGTGCGAACCACCCCATGCGACCCCAACGGGCGCTGCTGGAACGCCACCCCAGCCGGAAAAACCAAGAACAAGCCCATACACATCTGCGCACGACCAGCGCCAACAACACCCCACGTCCATATCGAGACACGGCACCAAGGCGGCAACCGCATCGCCGCACACTGCGACGAAGTCACCCCCGCCAAGGCCACCGCCCGGCTCAAAGCCGTTTTCCGCGCCCTACTCTGACGGCCTCCCACAGCACGCCACAACGGCTCGGACTCGCTGGCCCGCTGGCCCGCTGGCGGGGGGACGCGACTGCTGTCCACCCAGACACGGGTCCACGCAAGAGCGCCCAACCCCCGCAGGCGGACCTGCACACCCCATCTGCGGGCCAACCACGCCGCACGCGGGAAGTTACACGCCCCACACCGTAAACCGCGTGGACGGCGGCGATCTCGGAGATCAGGGCCACTGCTGTCCAACGAACGTGTCAAAAACTGCTGTCCAATGAAAGTGTCAACGCACCAAAACTGCTGTCCACGGAAAGTGTCAACACCGATTTCACGCTCAAATGTCCACGACAAGTGTCAAATGGACAACTTAAGTGTCAATTCACAGCAAGGCTACTTCAGGAACTTGGACATGCGCCGGTCGGCCAGCGGCTTTCCTCCGGTCTGGCAGGTGGCGCAGTACTGCAGGCTCGAGTCGGCGAAGCTGACCTCGCGTACGACGTCGCCGCAGACCGGGCACGGCTGGCCGGTGCGGCCGTGCACCGCCATGTTGCTCTTCTTCTCGCCCTTGAGCTCGCTCGCAGCCAGACCGCTGGAGCGCTTGACCGCGTCGCCTAGGACGGTGCGGATGGCGTCGTGCAGCGTCTGCAGCTCCTCCTCGCTCAGGCTGTTGGACGCCTTGAACGGCGACATCTTCGCGGCGTGCAGTAGCTCGTCGGAGTAGGCGTTGCCGATGCCGGCGATGTTGCTCTGGTAGCGGAGCACGCCCTTGATCTGGGCCCGGCCCGCATGCTGCAGGATCTCACCGAGCACCTGGGGCGTGAAGTCGCCGGCCAGGGGATCGGGACCGAGACGCGCGATCCCCTCGACCTCGGACGGGTCGCGGACGACGTACAGCGCCAGGCTCTTGCGCGTCCCCGCCTCGGTGATGTCGAGGCCGGCGCCGTTGTCGAGCACGATCCGCGCTGCGAGCGGCGACTTGTTGCTGGGCCGAGGGGGGAGGGCCGGCACCTCCTCCTTCCAGCGCACCCAGCCGGCTCGCGCGAGGTGGAGCACGAGGTGGGTGCCGGACACGTCGAGGTCGAGGAACTTGCCGTGGCGGGTGACGCCGTCGACCATGCCCCCGGCCAGTGCGGTGACCGGTGGGTCGTAGGTCTTGAGGCAGCTGAACGCCGCGATGTCGACGCGCACGATCGCTCGACCGTCCAGGCGCTGGGACAGGTCCTGGACCAAGGCTTCGACCTCGGGCAGCTCGGGCACGAGCCCACGTTACTGCCGCTCTGGTCTAGGACCCGGTCGCGAGGGACAATCGATCATGGCCACGGTCGCTCCGACCCCGCTGGGTGCCGAGTTCTTCCTCGACACCCGTGGTGAGGCGCGCACGCTCCGGGTCCGGTGGCACCACGAGGAGGGGCTGGTCCTGCTCTCGCTCTGGCACGGCGGCGAGTGCACCGGGACCTTCCGGCTCCCGCTCGCGGAGGTGCCGGTGCTGGTCGAGGCCCTGCGCGCCGGGCTGGACGCCGATCCCCGGTAGGCAGTCTCCTGATACGGCGCGCTAGCGAAATCTAAGAGATTCGCTAGACGTCCCGATACCCTCCGATCGTGGACCCCATCAGGAACCCCTACGCCCCCGGCGCCGGCCAGCGCCCCCCCGAGCTCGCAGGTCGGGACCGCGAGCTGAGGCAGTTCGAGGTCACGCTCGAACGTGTCGCCGCCGGCCGCCCCGACCGCAGCATGGTCCTCTCCGGGCTGCGCGGAGTCGGCAAGACCGTGCTGCTCAACGCGCTGCGGAGCCAAGCGGTCAAGCGAGCGTGGGGGACGGGCAAGATCGAGGCCCG
>JBBSVB010000002.1:0-28373 GCA_038233875.1 Actinomycetales bacterium
GCGATCGCGGTCGAGCGGGGCACGCCGCTGGCCGACGTGCTGCACGCCCAGGCCGCCGACGTACGCGAAGCCGGTCGCCGCGCACTGATCGAGTCCGGTGCCCGGCGCGAGGTCTTCATGATGGTCCCGGTGGTGTTCCTGTAGACGAACGCTGAAACACTGTCTAAATGAGATGGTAATCACGGCAGCCTCAAGAGTTCCGAGGAAAAGGGCAACAGGGAGCGCCTGCCCTGTCGATACATGTCTAGGGACGCATGCGGCGCTTGGCGAGAGTCCCCAACTCACCCTCGAGTGAGAATGGTCTACAAGGCCAATCTAGGCCTCTTCGTGAGGTTCCTCCCAAGGCTGAACTGCTAACTAGTCAACTGAGGTTCCAATCGCCTGGCTTTCCTAGCCGGCGCGCGGAGCGTGCGGGAGAGTGCGGCCGGAGGGCGTGAAGAAATCCGGCGGCATAAAGGGCAAGAGATCGATCGCACACGATGCTCCTAGCCATAGCCAGCGTTTACCCAGATTGGCGCGGCGTCCACTCCTAATCGTGGACTCTAGGGAGTTCGATTTTCCGCAAAAACCAACTTCATGGGCGGATAACCCTGCCGTGGGTAAGATCGCGGCGATCCTTCAGGCGGCCAAGGTACTCCGGGCTCACTTTCGCGAAGAGTTTTTCCGAGGCTATAGACACCTGCCTCCGCTACAGCGATGCGCTCGACGACGTCAGCCGCCGCAGCGATCAGGTGGCCTCCGGCAGACCGCCCACCGTCTGAGGGATGCTGGGCTCGTGGCCGACAACCGGAGACGGAGCCGCTTCCATGCTGACCCCCCGGGATGTTTCGATTGCCATATTTACGGGTCGACGTGGGGATAGGCCTAATGTGGACGGGGTAGCCAGGCGATCGCGCCTGCGATCAGTCCCGCTGCGAATGCGCGGCCCACCCACTGGGTCGGATCCAACGGGCACCTCGGTGGGTGAACTTTGATCTGATGTTCACCCGTCACTAAGTTTGTGGCGCTTACGGAGATACCGCGAGACGCCTGAACAACTCAGGAATAACGTAGTTACTCTCTTGGAATGGGAGTAACTACTCTGGAAAGAGCAATGAGGCACCAGGAAGCGAAAACGACCCCTTCCGTAGTTACTCCCATCGGTGACTTGTGCCCTGGTCGCCGATCCTGAAATTAGACAAACTGAGCGCAAATACGTCGATGAGAGTAACTCCCATCCCAGAAAGGGCGTTCCAGACCTCGTGTCATGGCTGAACTCTGATAGCGAACGCGCAGGCAGTGCCAGTAAGCAGAGATGGAACCGCGGTTGAAGACTATCAATCCATGAAGGACGAGAGAGTCAAGGCAGCGTCCAGAAAGGTGGCGACGAGCGGCTTGAGCGTACCTTCATTGGTGCATCAGGGTTCAGGCTTGACGACACGTATCACCCGATCGCGCAGTAGACCCAAGCGGCGCTTCTACGGCGCCAAACTTGGAAATACTGCCGACGCCGTGGGTTACGCAAGCCTCCGATCCACACGAAGATCGCCGAAGCCAACTCCGCCTAGCCGACCCAGCGCTCGAAGCGGCACCGAATCGCCCGCGGCAAGCGACCCAGGTGGAGCGGGTCAGCCGCACGGCTGCGCGGAGTTGCGAAGCAACTCCTCACCCAGCGTTGGGCGGAGGACCCACGCCGTGACCGGATCCAGAGTGCGCTACTACACGGGGCCACCAACATCACTACTGCCATGCGCTCAAGCACAGGGTGGCGGTACGACCCGCAGGCACTTCGGTCCTGAACCAAAATCACCCACCACCTCACCCAGGCCTAGCGCTCGGGAGGTGAGCCGCAAGCGGACCGACCGAGAAGCGCCCCGCTAGGTCTACTCAGCCCTGGTCCACCGCCCGTGGCTTCCTGGAGCCGGTTTCGGCGATTCGAGAGGGCGGCTGGGATGTGGCTCGGTGACGACCCCCGAGACCTAGGCAATTGTTGGGACGTACACCGAGGCGTGCTGACCAGCGTGCCAAGCGATGATGTCGAGAAGCCGGACCAGCGTGATGGGGGGATCCCCAGCGTTGGTCGTGTCTGCTCGCAGTCCTGTCCAGGTTTCTCGCTGGGTGCGAAGGTCATCGCGGATCGCGAGCGAAATGGCGACCATGTAGTCGCTCCACGATCGATCCTTGGAACGTGGGATGGGGGCGTCAGGAACGGGCGCCGCTCGGAGCATGAGGTAGGCGGTCTGGACCCACGTGTCGTGGAGCACCAGGAAGTCAGGCCGTTTGCGGTGCAGGATCTTCGACAGGACGGTGGACTTGACGCCGAAGGGACGAGTCTTGGGGTCGTCGAGGAGCGCATAGAGGGGCTTCACCAGATCGTGTACCTGGGTGTCGGTCGCGTCCTCAAGGGCCGGAGTATCGGCGGGCGGCAGTCGACGCTGGAGGTCTTCGCGGCACTCTTGGAGACCGTAATAGGTGCGGATCGAGATCGGGACGTTCAGCAGTGCAGGAGCGAGTAGGTCTGCATCGGTGATCTTGCCCGGCAGGTTCTCGGCGGCGTTGTACGAGTCGTAGGCCGGGTAGGCGTACGGGTTCGCCGAGGACCGATTGCTGGAGGCATCTAGGTACGCGACGGCCCATTTTTCTGCTTGGTCATACGGAACGGTCAGTCCGCCGATGCGCAGCGCAGGATGAAGGCTCATGGGCCTCAGAGTGTCACTGGTGCTACGTCAGATCGACGAAGCGGCTGTAGTGGCCCCTGAGGCCGACCGGCGCGGTGGTTGTTGGTCCTCGCCGGTTCTTGAGCACCGTTAGATCTGCCTCTCCGGGCCGGGCATCCGGGTTCCCAGGGACGAGACCTCGGCTGCGGACTTCTAGCACGACATCTGCGATGCGTGCCCATGCCGGGTCGAGGTCTGCGTCCTCGTCTGCTGTGGCCACGACCTGGTCGCGGGGAAGCGACAAAATCACCAGACCCCCTGCATCCGCGAGTTCCCGGATCCTCTCCGGCGTGCAGCGGGGAACCAGATCGGCGTCGTCGATCACCGTCGCCCAAGGCGACGTGCGAGCGAGTGCGCTTTCAGGAGTCGGGAGGTGGAAGGAGGTACCGCTCGGTGCGACGAGCAGATCCATTCCCATGATGACTTCGCGCGCGGGTTCGGCCCTGCGCAGGTCGTCGGCGTCGAGTCGCTTTTCCAACAAGTGGAGGAGTGGCACTTTGCCCAGACACGAGACCAACCGTCCAGCACACATGGTCGAGTCCTCTCGGGGGCAGGCCAAGATGGTGCGGTATCGGTGGGTGCCCGCGAGGAGGGCTGCCCACTGGACCAGCAGTGTCGTCTTGCCCTGGCCAGGGGTGCCAGTCACCACCCAGACCTGGCCGATGCAGAGACCCCCGACGAGGTCGTCGAGCCAGGCGAATCCCGTAGGGACCGCCGTCGGGGGCTCGTGACGGTCGAGTTCGTCGAGGAGTTGGTCTGATGTCAGCACGCCTCAAGACTGAGGGGCCCTACCGACAGTCCATCTCGGCGTTGGTGCCAGTCCGAGATGAGCGGACGGGATGGTTTCAACAAGGTCGACGAGGGCGACCGGGTCACCGTCGCCACAACCTCGAATGCGGACGTTCTGACCTTAGTCCGGCCCTGGCTCCGAACTCAGCAACTGGTGCTCTTTGCTGGCAACGTCCAAGTCCTCAGCGGGCAGCACGGGGAGGCCACAAACCGACTAGGGCATCGCGGTGCGGCGTTCCCCGGCGACCGTCCGACCCGGCGGGCATGATGTGGGCATGGACGCGCTCGAACTCATCGTGGACGAGGGACGTCCCGCCAACGCTGGGCGTTTCTTCAACCTTGGCGTGGACCTGCTGGCGCTCCTGGACGAGTTGTCCGACGTGCCCGTGGCGTGGCACGTCGAGGACCTGCGGACCGGCTCGGCCCGCGCGACGGTAACCCCGCCGGAGGCACGCCCCGAGGAGGGCCTGGTGCTTCGCCTCGCGTACGACTCCCTCGAAGCAGTCCAGGCCGGGCACGGGCTCTCCGACGACTGGAGCCCAGACGCGATCAAGGTCGCCCACCGCTTCGTCGACCACGCTCAGCCGACCGAGGGGGAGGCGGACTGGGTGCCGCCGCGCCTCCGGCTCGTGGGGGACGACGAGCGGCCCGGCCCCGGCCTGGGCCTCACCACCGACCTGGGCGGGCGGCTGGCAGACCTTCAGCCTTTTGAGCGCCAGATGCCCGGCTCCGTGCGCGGGGAACTGGTCGGGCTCAACGTCTCCCGGGGCAACAGGGCGTCGCTCCGACTCCCCAACAACAAGATCGTGCGCGTCGGCTTCGAGACCTCGCTACGGCCCGACCTCAAGGAGGCGATGCTGCAGGACGTCGAACTGAGCGGCCTGGTCCGGCAGGACGGAGACGGCCGGGTTTTCCATATCCGGGCGGAGGACGTCCAAATCCTGGTCGAGCCGGAGGGGCGCTGGTCGGACCTGTTCGGCATCGACCCGGACTTCACGGGGGACGCCTCCGCTGAGGAGTACTTGGAGGCCAACCGTGGCGAGGCCTGACCAGATCGACACTGCCCTCTTGGACGCCTCGGCACTGATCGGCGTGATCAAGGGCGAGCCGGAGTTCGAGTGCCTGAAGTCGCTGCTGGCGGCCGTGGACCGCGGGGAAGTCGCCCTCGTGGAGTCCACGGCGATCCTCATCGAGGTCCTGCCCACACACGACACAGATACTGAGTTGCACGCGATCGCACGAGACGCCGCCCGCGCGCTCCTGGAAGCCCCGGCGACGCAGTTGGTGGACGTCTCCACGGCGGTCGCGCGCAAGGCGGGGGAGTTGCGTGCCACGCACCGGCTCAAGACCTGGGATGCGGTCCACCTGGCAACAGCGATCCTCGCTGGCGTGGACGTCGTCATCGTCCGGGACAGCAAGATGCCCGAGGGCGACTATGAGGACGTCTGGGTCACCGGCCCGTTCGACCTGGACGAGGACAAACTCTTCCCCGCCTAACATTCGTTCCGTGACGAGCGACCAGCAGCAGCCTTCAGAGGAACCGAGAAGCCGGTCTCCGGTCAGGCCACGCATTTCGGAGTCGACGACCATGCTCTGCCCGAACTGCGGCGAGCGGTTCCATCCGCCAAATCTGCGCGGCATGTATTGCAGCCTCCGATGCAAGGACGAGGCGAAGTATGTCCGGTATCACCGCCGGGTTCTGGTCGAGTACCCCGATGGCCCGCCAGAAGACGTAGCGATCGCCGTCCGTATGAAGCGCGTGTATGCCCTCGGTAATGGATACGACGCGACAGCCCGCCGGTTGTCGCCGGAGACTCGCGCGGCGGTCATCGAACGCGATCGAGGCATGTGCGTCATGTGCGGGCAGCCTGGTGAGGAGATCGACCACATCGACGGCCCATCATCCGACCTGATGAACCTTCGATTTCTCTGCAAGGAATGCCACCGGTTCGTCACCGAGGAGCACATTAAGCCGATCGTGGACGAGGACACGAAGGACCGAACGAAAGCCCTCTACATCCGAGTGCACGTCGCCGAGGATCCGGTCTTTCCGTCTGACCGAGACGACTGGGACGACATCCGCAAAGCGTGGAAGGCCGAACACACCCTGTTCGAGAGAACCCTCGGCGAGTGAGTGCCGTCGTTTTCCTAGGCCGACTGTCCGTCGCTTGGAGGTGAGCCAGTTCGCCGAGTGATTCGGGTTGTCCACGCTCCGGCGATCTCGGCGGCTGCGGGCACGGCTCGGCGAGCAGCATGCTTGTCGGCAGACTCGCGTAGCATCGCGGCGAGTTCCAACGAGTCCGACGTAGACATGCCCGAGAGTCTGCACCCGTCGCAGGTGCGACAGATTCACCGTGCTACACACCCTTTGTGATTCGTCCGGCTCATAGCCAAGGATCTGGGTGGTCGCAGGGGTGGCCTCGTGGCATTGGCGCTCTGGCTCACCCGGCAGGCTCAGAACCGTCGCTAGGGGTATCTGACGGGACGAATACCAAGAGCGGTTGCCGTCCATCGGCGGTCGCGGCGAGGCTTGACGCCGACGAGATGATCGCCTCGTGACAGAAGTCTGGAAGCCCTTCGGAATGACCGACGAAGAGTTCGCGAATTACAACGTCCTCGTAGGCGGAGTACCGCCATGGATGAGAGAGCCACTGGTCAACTGGGTGATGTCGATCTTGGGCGACGGCTCTTGGGTCCGCAGATCCATCTGCTCTGATATCGAAGTTCGATTGCGCATCTCGCTGGGTCTTGAGCCCGACGAGCGCGAAAGGACCCATGTGACAAGTGTTCGGGATGTGCTCAACCGTTTTGATGATCTGGTGTTATTACGGGTGGTGGACTACCTGTTGAGTTTGGGAGCAGCAGCGGGCCCCCTCGACCACCTACTTGAGCGGGCAAAGTCCAAGTGGCAGATCGGTGAGCGCTTGGATTCTCCGGGTTTGGTCGCACGTGTGCCCGAGGGCGTACAGAACGTCATTGAGGGCACGATCGCTTCATCCGGGTCCGCAGGGCAGGTACTCGCCAGAGCGTGGGCCGCAGTGCATGGGCTTGAACCGAACCCCGGTCAGGCGTACTCAGACGCGGTGAAGGCCGTCGAGATTGCAGCGATCCCAGTAGTCCAACCCAATCATGACAGGGCGACGCTCGGCACAGTCATCGGACAGATGAAGGCAGATGGTGACTGGCGGCTCGACCTGCGTGAGTACCCGGATGCGCGAGGCCCAGTCGTAGTGGTGGGCATGCTCAAGACTCTCTGGAACGGCCAAGGGGATCGACACGGAAGCGCCTCTTACGTCGATGCAACTCAGGAGCAGGCGTCGGTGGCGGTAGTTCTTGCAGCCACGCTTGTGAACTGGTTCACCTTAGGTGCCGTGCAGCGCCGCCCCGCGTCCTGACCCGCCCCACGCGCATCAATGGGCGTTCCGCTCATGTCACACGGCGAAACAGTCCGAAAACCTGCCGCGAGGCTCTATGCAGGCGGGCATCGGTTATCTCCTCGGTGCTCGCTCCGGAATTGGCGTGTCCGCAAACGAGGGGGTGCGCGACGGCCCTGTTCTTCGTAGCGGAAACGCTCCCAAGTGGGGCTCGTGCGGCGACTGCACGAATCTTGGATCCCGGTAGTCACTTCGGGTGGTTGTTCCGCTTATCGGAATAGTTCGGACCGGTGCACGGTCGGATGGGGGAGACTGTCGGTCAGCCCGGTTTGAGGCTGTCGCGTGAAATATTTCGGCCCACTCTTGGGGGACTCGGTGAAGAAACGAAGCCATCGTGTGTCGTTAACTCTTGCGCTGTCGGCGTTCCTCTTGCTCCTGCTGTCGGGTGTACCGGCCATCGCTGCTTACGCCGTCGCCGAGGTGACGCCTCCGCAGGATCAACTGGTCTCAATCGACCCAGGCCACCTCGACGTCTCTAGCGAGGCCAAGACCGCTACGGCCTCCTTCCGGTTCCCTGACGACAGCGGAGTGGCCGACAACTTCATCTGGCTGGCCGAGAGCCCCACCAGCCAGCAGACAGCGCCGAGCAGCACGATGCCTAGGACCTCCGGCGACGCGAAAGACGGCATCTACACCGCCACCTTTACGATCCCGAGCACCGGAGTCCCGGGCCAGTGGGAGTTCAGACTCGGCGCTCTGGAAGACATCAACGGCAACAACGCACGCAACGAGTGTGCATTTCGGCAGTGCCAATTACAGGACAGGGAGTAGTTGATGGGTGCGCATGACGAAGAATCTGGCAAGCAGGCCCCCCCTCCAGGCTGGTTTCCCGACGCGGAGGGATCGGGCATGCGCTACTGGGATGGCTCCCAGTGGACCAGTCATTACGACGCACCGACCTCGTCCGCGACCAGCGCGATGCTGTCCACGGGTGTTGCCGCCGGCAGGAAGTTCTTCACGGGTGTTGCGGGCAGGGCTTGGTGGACTTTCCCTCGCATCGTGGGGGCAACAGTTCTCGTTGTCGCGCTTCTCGTAGTCATTTTGGTCGCGTCTTCGCTCGGTGGGTCCTCGTCGATTTCGGGGGACGCGATTGCTGGTGCCCTCAAAAATGCAGTCCCGGAGTCCACGGCTCTCAATGAAGCAACCGTATCCTGCCAAGATGTGTCGCACCCTGCGAGCGGAGAAGCGTCCGACTGCAACGTCGACTATGGCTCCGGCTACACCAGCAGGAACGTCCGTGTGGTGTTCACAGACAGTTCTGGGCATTTTGAGTTCTCTTACCTGACAGGCATGTACTACCAGGACTATCAGGGTTATGTGGCTCCGGGTACCTAGGACTGAACAAGACCAATCCTTCGGCGCAGTTCCACCTCGGCGTTGACCATCGCACGAGCGTAAGAAAGTTTGTCCGCAGACGAGGGGTAGTTGAGACATGCCACGGAACTTTCCCCCGGTCCTTGAATGAGTACGAAAGTCGTCTCACATTCTGTGTCTCATTATCGATGAGATTATGAGACACTTGAGTCGGAGGTGTCCCCATGGCATTGATCGGCTACGGACGAGTGTCCACGTCAGACCAGAACGCAGACTTGCAGGAGGATGCGCTGGCCGAGGTCGGCTGCGAGAAGGTCTTCGTCGACAAGGTCTCCGGGGTGGCCACCGACCGACCTCGTCTCGCAGCGGCGCTCGACTACGTCCGTGACGGCGACGTGCTCTGCGTCTGGAGACTGGACCGACTGGGCCGGTCGTTGAAGCACCTCGTCCAGACGGTCGCCGACCTTGAGGAGCGTGGGGTTGGCTTCAGGTCGATCAACGAGTCCATCGACACCACGACGCCCTCCGGTCGACTCATTTTCCACATCTTCGCCAGCCTGGCCGAGTTCGAGCGGGACCTGATCCGGGAGCGGACGCTGGCCGGACTGACCGCTGCTCGCGCCCGGGGCCGGCTGGGCGGGCGGAAGCCGAGCCTAACTCCCAAGAAGGTCCAGGTGGCCCGCAGCATGTACCAGGCCGGTGATTCGACGGTCGCGGAGATCGCGACCGTACTGGGGGTCAGCCGGGCGACAATCTATCGGCACCTTCATCCGATCGGCCCTAGATAGAACTATGTTGCGGTAGGCGTCCAGCGCGAGCGTCGCTCTTCGGACCGCAAACCTTTCCGTCGCCTGAACCTTCTCAATCAACGAATATGCATCTCGAAGACAAAGACAGGACGAGGAGCGAATGAGTCAGCGCGACCAGATCAGCCCCGACGGCATGTGGAGGTGGGACGGCAGTCAGTGGGTGCCTACTGAGAAGCAGACGCTGCTACCTGGAACCTCCCAATCGCTGGAAATGGTATCTGGACCGGAGTCGACCGCACTGATCTCCGGTGATGACCGAGTGGACAAGCGCGCGGCCCGGGTTGTCGCCAAGCAGCAGGCAGCCGCCGAGAAGGAAGCAGCGCGAAACTGTGCTGAGGCAGAGCGTGAGGCTCGAGAGTTCGCCAACTCTCCTGTGGGTCGGGCACGTGCTGCTTACGAGCGAGGCGACCAGGTCTTCCAGTACTCCATCGACGTCATGAGTCAGCAGGCGGTCATCGTGGTCATGGTGGGCAGCGCGACCTCCAAACGCACCTCGGATCCCTCCGATGTCCTCAATGCTGTGTCCCGAGAAGGCTGGGACCTGGTAAACGGCTCCTTTGTCTTCGTCGAGGAAGGCCAGCAGTCGCGCGACAAGTTCCTCGCCTCCGGCCAAAACGTGGCGATCAAGGGCACGACCTTCGGCTACTACCTCTTCAGGCGCAACCGCACTTTGCGCCACGATGCCTGACGTGCTGCCCGCAGAGTCCCTCCCCATCACCACTCTCCTACCCGAGACCGTGGCTGATCCCATCGTCATGTTCGACTCCCACGCTGCCCTGCGGTTCGCCGTCGTCGAGCGTGCCTACGTGCAGCGCCTTGGAGCCGAGTGGGACGAGCCGGGTAACTACGTCCTGCTCGATCCGGTTGCGCCCGACGGCAAGTGGGGCTGCTACGTCGGCAAGGCCGCTCCAGGTGGCGTCCGCTCGCGGCTGATGAGCCACATGAAGACCAAGGACCACTGGCGTCGCGCGCTGCTCATCCAACGCGACACGACGCACGGCTTTAACTCCGCCCAGGTGGCCTGGCTGGAGGGGCGCCTTTACGACCTGATGGACGCCGCCGAGGACGCGGCCCTGAGCAACGGCAACCGCCCCAGCGACGAGACGCTGCCGTCCTTCGAGCGAGCGATGCTGGAGGCCTGCGTGCTGCCCGTCAGCCGAGTGCTGCGCCTGTTGGGCTACGACCCGGCGACGGCTGACGACTCCGGCCTCATCCCCGCGATATCGCGGACGCGCACGAGCCGTTTCCACGGCATCACGTTGGCTGACCTGGTCGGCGCCGGTCTGCTGGCGCCAAGAACGCGACTGGTGTCGGTGAACAGAGCCTGGCCCGCCTCAGCGATCGTAGGCCCCTCTGGCGGCATCGAGATGGACACCCAGACGTATCCCACACCCAGTGCGGCTGGGAGCGCGGTCAAGGGCGGCGCCCCGGTCAACGGCTGGGACTTCTGGGCTGTCGAGGAGGCTTCGGGCAATGTCACCCTGGCGACGCTGCGAGCGCGGTTCGTAGATACGCGGGGAAGGGGGCTGGCGTGAGCGACGAGGACGCCGACAGTGCAGAGTTCACCGAACAGGCTCGATGGCTGATCGAGTGGCACAACCGTCGGAGCGAGGCCATGGCGACGCGGGCCGCATGTCTGCTTGGGTTCGTCGGCGTAATCCTGGCGCTACTACTCCAGGGCGCCACGAGCGGCGTTCATCCGGGCGTGCTCGTTTTCGTCTTTCTCGGACTTGTAGTATTGGGGCTAGGTGTGTGCGGCGTAGCCAGCCTGATGGCGTTGCTGCCGCGCTCGGTGGGGATGCCGGAGCCGGGTAACTTCCGCGGCTGGTGGAGTGAGTACGCCGCGCAGCCGCAAGTGGCCACGGGCCCTGGTCCGAAAATCGCGGAGAGCCTGATCCGCAGTGAAGGTGAGGCCGAAGAGTCTCCGATCCGGTCGGCCAGCAAGGAGGCCAGCGACCGCGCGTCCTCACTAGAGGTCGCAGCGTGGGCGCTGCTGCTGACCCTTCTTCCGTTGACGGCGCTGGTCGTCACCGTCTTAGCGCGGGCAGGAGGTGAAGCATGACCGAGCAGACTCCCGAGCCGAAGGACTCCGACGACCCAGAGGTCCAGGAAGGTGGCGACCAGGGCCTCGATCTGGGCAGCCAGGACACCGAGTACATCAAGAAGAGCGGCGAGCCGGACGATATCGAGACGCGCGACCGCGACTGATGTCGGTGCCCCCTCCAGCCTCGGAACCCCAACCGAAAGCAGGAATGCCGTGTGTCACTGCCAAGAGCGTTTGTGAGGTTCGACTTCGACACCGACTCGACCTCAAAGACGTTGTTCGCAGCGATTCCCTGCCCAAACGGACGAACACAGCAACGGAGGTGTGTCACCTGTCAGGCGACGCGATGCAGGTTCTGGACCGGTCGCAGCGGGTCGATGGCCCGGGGCAGGTGATGGCGCTCCTTGGCACCGCCGTCCCCCCACTCGCCAGGAATATCGAGGACCGCCACGAGCCGGAACAAGGTAGTCCGTGGGCTGGGCGATTCGGTCAAGTTCCCTGGACCTGGCGACGTCCGGAGGTCCGGATGAGCAATGCCCGACACTTGGGAGCCAGGGCGCCTGCGAGGTCACGCGACGCGATCAGTGGCGTGCAGATGGACCAGGGTGCCCACGCTGGCGATCAACTCGGCCACTCGCGGGCTATCGGTGAAGAAGTAGTCAGCCATCTCGTTGTGGCTGCCCTGGTTGTCTTCCACGGCGGTGATGATGGCGTCGTTGAGGTCGGGGCTCTCCAGGAACTGCTGGGAGGTGTTGGCTGCCGCCTGGGTGACCAGCATCTGGTTTTCCAGCAGGGTCCGCAGAAGTCCTTCGAGGAACGATTCCTTCTGGGCAACAGTGAAGTCCTCGTCGCCGAATAGGTCGTTGAGCCGGTCGATGACTGCCTGGAACGCGACCATTTTGGGGTCGGGCGTGGCTCCGGAGCCAGCGGCCTTCATGCCGGTCAGGCCGACTCGTTCGCCGAGGCTGAGGTTGTGCTTGCCGGTGTCGACCTGCTTGACATCTACCAGCGCGACTCCGGAGAGGTCGATGTCGGCAGTGAAATTGTCGGATCGGATGAGGCGTCCTAGCAGCCGCAGAAAGATGGATCGCTTCTCTAGGTCGACATCGCCGTAGTCGACGATCTGGGACATGAAGTCGTACAGCCGGACGAACGTCGATACGTCTTTGCGGAACAGGTCAAGTTCGTCGAGTGCGACCTTGTCCCCGTCTCCTGCGTTCGCCGATAACGCACCCTGGTAGCGGGTCTGGAACCGCTGCTTGGCTGGGGACAGCGCGGCTGACAGGGCATTGTTCCCCGATCCCCGCACCCATGCCTCAGCGGTTCGGTCGACCTCGTCGTCGGTGAAGATGCCGGACTGGTCCAACTTGGCTGAGATGTCATGGACCAGGTTCGGGTCGGTGGCGGTCTCCAGGTAGGCATCGGTGAAGTAGGGCTGGAAGGACGCTCGGATTTCCTCGGGGTCGTTGACGAAGTCCAGCACCAGGGGCTGGCCCTTCTCCTCGCCATCCGGGCTGCGGTAGACCCGGTTGAGCCGGGAGAGTGTCTGGACCGCCGTCACCCCCGAGAGGCGCTTGTCGACGTACATGGCGCACAGCAGTGGCTGGTCGAACCCAGTCTGGAACTTATTGGCGACGAGCATGACCTTGTAGTCATCGGAGGAGAACGCGGCCCGCAGATCCCTACCTCCAAGACCAGGGTTCATGTTGGCCTCGGTGAAGTCCTCGGGGCCGCTCTCCGGGTCTGTGACGGCCCCGGAGAAGGCGACCAGGGTCCCCAGCCCCACATAACCCTGCTTGGCGATGTAGGCGTCCATAGCCTGCTTGTAGCGGACGGCTGCCTTGCGGGAGTCGGTGACGACCATCGCCTTGGCATGACCGCCCAGCATCCCTTCGACGTTAGACCGGAAGTGCTCGACGATGATCTGGACCTTCTGGCCGATGTTGGTGGGATGCAACTTCACCCACCGCATCAGTCCCTTGACCGCCGTCGACTCATCGACCAGCGCCATGTCGTCCTGCGGATCTTCCCCAGCCCCGGCGGCCCTCACCTTCCCGCCGGTGGCTGCCTGAGCGATCTGGAAGGCCGTGGCGTAGGTCTGGTAGCCGGGGAGCACGTCGAGGATAAATCTCTCCTCGATGGCCTGCTTCATCGTGTAGACGTGGAAGGGCACGGGGTCACCGTCGGCGTTCGGTCGTCCGAACAACTCCAGCGTCTTGGCCTTCGGGGTGGCGGTGAAGGCGAAGTAGGAGATGTTCTCCGAGGACGCCCGAGCGGTCGCGTCAACGGCGAGAAAGGCCTCCACATCGATCTCGCCACCGTCGTCGAGGTCGGCCAACTCCTCGACACTGAGGACCTGCCTCAACTTGTTCGCCGTCGCGCCGGTCTGGGAGGAGTGGGCTTCGTCAGCGAGAACCGCGTACCGCCGATGACGTAGCCCCTTGGTCTCGCGGATGGCCTGCATGGCGAAGGGGAAAGTCTGGATGGTGACGACGATGATCAGCCGCCCGTCGATGAGGGACTTGGCGAGCAGTCCCGACTTCGACCCGGCACCAGCCCGTCGGACCTCGTCGTCCCCGATGGTGGCCACGACGCCCTGGTTGCCGTCGATCTGCCGGATGGCCTCCTGCAACTGGTCGTCAAGGACTGTGCGGTCAGTCACGACGATCACCGAGTCGAAGACCTTCTTGTCATCACGGTCATGCAGCCGCGCCATCCGGTGTGCGGCCCAGGCGATGGAGTTCGTCTTCCCGGACCCGGCGCCGTGCTGCACGAGGTACTTGTGCCCGGGGCCTTCACGGCGTGCGGTCTCAGCAAGCGCAGTGACGACCTCCCACTGGTGGTAGCGCGGGAAGAGCAGCGTCGTGGACTTCGACTGGGTACCCGAGATCGGGTCGCGCTTGACGGTGATCTCGGTGTGCATGAACTTTCCGATGATGTTCAGCCAGGAGTCGCGCTCCAGGACCCGCTCCCACAGGTAGGAGGTGGCCGACCGTTTCGGGTTGACCGGGTTGCCTGCGCCCCCGTCACGGCCCAGGTTGAAGGGCAGGAAGTAAGTGTTCTCGCCGTTTAGCCTGGTGGTCATCCAGACCTCGTCGTTAGAGACAGCGAAGTGGACCAGCGCCCGGGACCCGAACCCAAACAAGGGCTCCAGGTGCTTCGTGCCCGGGTCTTTGGGCAGGCGCGTCTTCTTGTACTGCTCGACCGCCTCCTGCACCGACTGCGTGAAGTCAGTTTTCAACTCCAAGGTCGCCACGGGCAGCCCATTGACGAACAGCACCAGGTCAACCGACCGCTTGCTCGTGGTGGAGTAGAAGACCTGCCGCATCACCCGAACCCGCACCGCCCTATAGCGTTGCAGTGTGGTCGGGTTGAGCCCCGTCTCCGGCTTGAACTGGGACATGTCGAACCGAGCAGACACCTGCTTGAACCCGTTGCGCAACACGTTGAGCGTCCCGCCGCCAGCATCAGTGGGGGTATCCAGCGTCTTCACCAGGCGGTCCAACACCAGCGACCGTTGCTTCGACTCGTCTGGTGCGCCCGCCTTCACGACCTTGGCCAACTCCGCAGGCTGGGTCTCCTCCAGCCAGGCGAACACGTCCACGGGGAAGAGTGCCCTCTCCCTGTCATAGCCGATCGAGTTCGTCGAGTAGAGCCAGCCGTTGGCAGCCAGGTGCTCACACAGTTCCGTCTCGAAGCGACGCTCGTTGTGGTCAGCCATCAGGCAGGCTGCACTTCATGCTCGGCGGAGTCGCTGGAGGCCGTCGCCAGAGACTGTGCCCCTGGCTCGCGAACGCGCTCCCGAACGTCGATCTGTCCAGTCACTGCTGCCGTGATGAAGGCGGAGCGACGCTCTTTCGAGACTTCGATGAAACGCACCGCCTTCGCGATGAGGGAGTCGATCTTGGCGGTCTGCTCGTCGAGGTGGTCGGCAATACGACGCTGCTTGTCTAGAGGCGGGAGGAGGACAGGTGTCTTACGGATCAGCCCGAGGCGGAGGTTGCCCACGGTCGAACCGTTGGTCGACAGGCTGAAGTAGTCCTGGACGACCTTCGAGTAGACCTGCCAGAGGACGAAGCGGCCCCACGCCTTCGCGGGGTCAATTCGCAGCAAGACCATGCGTTGCCCGAGGCAGACGCCGCGATCATCGGGCACCATGCAGGCTTCACCCGCAGGCGCCTCGCGGGTGAACATCACGTCACCAGGCGCAGGTCTCCCCCCGCGATTGCGCTCTCGCCAAGTCTCCTCGCTCACTCGGAGGCTGGCCTCAGGGCGATACAGCCCGTTGCGCACAGATCCGGTCCGAACGGCCTCGTAGGCCCCGTTCTCATCGACTGCCGGAGTGGTGTGCGGGCAGTCGACCACGTCGAGGCATGCCCGGGTCAGAGTGGAGCGATACGGCAGCAGGTCGGGATCCTCGAACGCATGCCCCACCACCGCCACGCGGCGCTCCCGCAGCGTCTCGATGAGCCGCTCCTGCTTCCCGATTAGCGCGTCGATCTGGGCGGTCTCACGGACGAGGTAGTTGGCAATGGCGCGTTGTTCAACGAGCGGCGGGAGAGGTAGTGGCACCTTGGCGAAGTCGCGGTACTTGATCGACTGTCCATCTCGCAGTTGGTTCGTCGTCGTTCGCAGTTCCTGAATGTACCCATCGGACTTGAGGACCCACCGAAAGAAGTCTGCGGAGGCGCTCGACGTGGGTCGGAGAACCGTGTATGCCGTGCTGACCTTCCCCGCGAAAGTCGAGCGTTCCAGCCCACCCTGGAAACTTCGGAGATGGATCACGAAGTCGTCCGGTTCGACGTGTTTCATGTTCTCTTGGCCCTCCAGGTTAAGAACGACCCGATTGCCTGTGACCTCCATGTAGGCGCTCTGGGGCAGAACCCCGTACGCCTGGGATGGAGTGAGGTGCACGTCATCGGGACCGCATGACTCGCGCCGATCCGTGAACACCGACTTCGCGGGGGCCATTTGCCACTCAACGGGCAGCCACGGAAGCCATGCCTCTGGTGTCGCGACCCGTTCTCGCGTCACGCTTCGACCTCTTGCAACAGCCCGATGATCTCCTTCACGAGCACGTCCAAGTCGGCGTCAATCGCCTCCAGGGGTCGCGGTGGGACGTACTTATAGAAGTGGCGGGTGAAGGGGACCTCGTAGCCGGTCTTGGTCTTGCTGTGGTCGATCCAGGCATCGGGGACATGCAGGGCGACCTCGTGATCGAAGTACGCCTGGATGACGTCAACCCGGTGCTTCTCGCCATACTGGGAGACGCCGGTCTCACCCGGCAGTACCCAGCCAAACGGAATGTTCTCAGTGTCGCGCATCGAGGTGTCCGGTTCAGGGTTACCCTTTGCGTCGGTGCAGATGTCGGCGGTGTCGTCTCGTTCCGAGAGGCTCTGCCAAAGGGACTTGAAGGCTGGCGCACCGAGGGTGATGCCGGTCGTCCTCAGGTGCGCTCTCAGATCAGCGAGGAACTTGTCCCGGTTCAGGTAGACCATGTCGTTGAAGCCCTCCAGCGAGTTGCGGAGAAGATCTTGGTCGAGAGCCCTTAGCGGCCCCTGCTCCGCCGCGATGGCCAGGACCATTTCGAGGCGCTCGGGTGTGACTGCGAAGTTGAGCCGTAGTGGTCTATCGACAGTGACGGTCCAGTAGCCGAAGTCAGTGCTATGAAAGACCCTGCTGTGGTCTGCGTTGTCCGGGGTCTGCTCGTCGAAGGCGTCGTAGATGTCGACGATGCGGGCGCGGTCCGCCTCGGAGACTTCTCGGGACTTGTCACCCAGGTTCTTGCGCATCTTCGTGAAGAACCCGGACCCGTCGATCAACTGGACCTTGCCGACCCGTTCAGGAGCCTTGGTGTTGTCGAGGATCCAGATGTAGGTCGAGATGCCGGTGTTGTAGAACATGTTCGTCGGCAGGGCAACGATGGCGTCGACGAGGTCGTTCTCCAGTAGGTGGCGACGGATCTCAGACTCTCCGGACTCGGCTGCTCCGTTGAAGAGCGGGGAGCCGTTGAGGACGATCCCGGCCTTGCCACCTCCGTCACGGGCAGGGCGCATCTTCGAGGACAGGTGCGTCAGGAACAACATCTGGCCATCACCGATCTTGGGCAACCCAGGTCCGAAGCGACCATGCTTGCCAGTCGCGGCGCGTTCGGCCTTCACCTGCTCCTCGGATGCCTTCCAGTCCACGCCGTAGGGCGGGTTCGACATGCAGTAGTCGAAGGTGCGGTCGGCGAACAGGTCCTCAGCCAGGGTGTCGCCCAGGCGGATGTTCGAGGCGTCCTGGCCCTTGGCGATCATGTCGGACTTGCAGATGGCATAGGACTGGTCGTTGAGTTCTTGGCCGTATAGCCGGAGCCGGGCGTCGGGGTTCTGGGCCAGTAGGTGCTCCTCAGCCACCGACAGCATCCCGCCGGTCCCGGCTGTGGGGTCATAGACGGAGCGGACGACGCCGGGCTCCAGGAGGCTGTCGTTGTCCTCGGCGAACAGCAGGTCGACCATGAGCCGGATCGCGTCACGGGGAGTGAAGTGCTCGCCGGCTTCCTCGTTAGAGGCCTCGGCGAACTTGCGGATGAGTTCCTCGAAAAGGTCACCCATCTCGGCGTTCGGGACATTGTCGGGATGTAGGTCGACCTCGGCGAACTGCCGCACCACGAGGAGCAGTCGTTTTTTTTCGGCCAGGGTGGCGATCTCGTTCTCGAACTTGAACCGCTCGAAGACGTCGATGTTGGCCGAGAACCGACTGATGTAGTCGACCAGGTTCGCTGCGAGACCGTCAGGGTCGGCGACCAGCCGGGTCAGATCGAACTCGGAGGTGTTGTAGAACCCGAGCCCCACTTGTTGCCGCACGCGGGCTGCCAGGATGTTCGGGTTGGGGTTGGCGGCAGCCAGCGCCCGCACCTGGTCACGAGAGTCGTCCAGGAGGCAGTCGAGTCTGCGCAGGATGGTCATCGGGAGGATGACGGAGCCGTACTGGTGCGGCTTGTAGACGCCACGGAGTTGATCTGCGATCGACCAGACGAAGTTGCCGAGACTGCTCATCCGATACTTCTATCTGATTTTGGCTCCCGCTGCGGATGGACGCGGTGTCTAGTTCCCTCGGGGTCGGTGACCGACAGGTCGGCGCCGTGGCTCACCACCCGACCTTCGGCACTCAGCACACGGGGTGAGCCGACAGCGGCTACGACAACATACAGATAATCCAGTGCCGCCGGGTGGAACCCCTTAACCCGCAGTGCGGCTTCCATCTCGTCGAGCGTGACGATCTCGTCGGCCAAGAGTGCGTCCACACCTGCCTCTCGGATCACCTCGCCGAGCAGAGCGTTCAGACGCAAGCGGACGTCCTCAGGCATCCCGGATGGATCCTGTTCCTGCTGTTCGTCATCCACACGGTGATGCTAGGTCAGCACGCCCTCGGCCCGGGTGGCTCTGGGCGACTTCCATCCAGCACTGCAGCCCCGACGGGGATCACTGCTCGACGAGTCTTCGTCCCTCGCGGGCTGCCTGGTTCGCGATTTCCGCGTCAGCGTTGACGCTGCCGACTGTCATGCACAGCGTGACGACCCAAATGAGAAGACCGATCGGAAGCAGAATCACCGTTAGGGAGATGACCACCCCGATAGCGTTGGCGACCACGAAGGGCGTGCCCTTCTTGGAGAACCCCAAGTACAAGTGTCCGGCGCCCGGCCACAAAATCGTGAACAGGATGGCCAAACCGCTGGACTTCTCAGCGGAGCCAGGCACTACATAGGCCGGTGCTTGGTATGCCGGCTGAGGGTGGGGAGCGGTGTGGTCGGTCCACTGCCGACCGTCCCACCATCGCTGGGCACTTACGCCGTGCGGATCCGGGTGCCAACCCGCCTGTGGTGATGCTGCCGTTGGCGGCGGCATCGGCGGCATCGGCGGGGTCGCCATGCCGGTGTTGCCGATGGGCGCCTGGGTGCTGAGCCCAGAGGCGTCGCTCTGGCCTATGGGCTTTCCACACCTCGCGCAGTAGGCGCTACCCGATGCGGACTCGTGCCCATCCGGGCAGATGGCCACTTGCTCCGTCACAGATCACCTCGGTTCAATCCGACCTCGATCCACAGTCTGAGCGCAATCAGCCGCTGAGTCTCCATTTCGGGAAAAGCGTTGGAGAGAAGGTCCCAACAGATAGGACAAAGAATCCGCTGCTTCTGGGCTGGGCTTCCCCGAATGGGAGAGCGCACCGAACTACGGCGCGATTCCCACGGCGCAGGCGCCCTCGGTCTTGAACGAGCCGGGCACAGAGCAGGCCCTTGAGGGTATCGAGCCACCCTGCCCTGCGGGCCGGATCACGCGGGGATGTGACGGCGCCGGTCGGGTGCTCGCGGCCGGGTCGCGAGGCTGTTGGACCCCCTTGCGGGCCTCTACACCGACCTCGAGTTCCATGCGCTCGACGACGAGGTGTTCACCGACCTGGTGATAGCCCGGATCGTGGAGCCGACCACGCTGCTGGACAACGCTCAGGTCCTGACTGACCTGGGAGGACAAGAACGCGACGAAATCGGATTGGACGCGCTCGGCAAATCTCGGCACCTGTGGGCGAAGGCCCCGCCTGAGAGGACATGGCTGACCCCACGAAGTCCATCACGGGACCGGGACGCACCGGCGTCAGCGCTTGGGGTGAGGTCGCAGACGGGTTACGAGGTCGGTGCCAACCCCATGTCCTCGAGGCGGCGTCTGAGCCCGGCCTCCCCGCCGACAGATTCCTCCCAGCAACCGGAGTAGGGAAAACGTCCCTGCCGAAGGTCTTCCTGCAAAGAGTTGATGCCGGCGAGGAGGGCATCCTCGGTGTAGTCCTCAAGTAGTTTTTCGAAATCGAATATACTCCCGGAGTTGTTGTAGCGCCAATCCAGGTTCGCCACCCGTTGCTCGTGTGCGTCCTGACGATCTTGTTGTTCCTTGGCCCGACGCTTGGCCTCTGCCACGGATTCCCGCTCCACCTTTTCCGATATAAGGCTCGCCTCCTCGGCTGCTTGTTGTTCGGCGAACATCTCATCGCTGGGATATTCCTCATCGAACGATGTTTGCACCCAGTGCTTGTTATCGGCCCACCAACGGGGCATCACAGTGGTTAGCCAGCCCGCCGGATTGTCGGCCCGCTGCAACGGTGCCTGCTTCAGGTTCAGAAAGGTCTCCACGGCGTACCCCGCGGCCACTCGACCGAGGCGGAGACCGTCCAGCATCGTGTCGAAGAGGGTCTCATTCAGATCCTCGATACCGGTGAACTCTGCCCACGTCAGGTCCTCGTCGTCTGCTTCGTCCGGTTCATCGAGGTCCCCGGCTTGGTCGAGGTCGGACTCGTGTCCGCGGAGGAGAGCAACTTCAGAGGCGCCCACCGGTTTCCGCTGCACGCATGCAGTGCTTGCTTGAGGAGACTCTTTGGATACTTCTTCCTGACTCTTACTGGGACTACTTATAGGGCTCGCCATGGGCTCGCAGTTGGGCTCCCCGTTGGGCCCAACGTCGGGCTCGGTGGCCGGATCTACCACCACTTGCCCACCATCAGGACCAGTGGCCCGGACGGGCTCCGAGCCAGCAGTCACAGACCAGCGCAGAGCAGCAGCAGGGCTGGTCGGTGGGGTTAAGGGCTCCATGAAGTCATGTGGCGCAGTTGCGCCGTCGAGCAGGACCGCGTGGAAGTTCACCTGATAGCGGTTGCCGCCTCGCCGGTTCCGTCCGTGGGAGCGGTACCAGGTGCGTTCGGTGCGCAGGACCTCCGCGTCACGCAACTCCGCGAGGTAGCGCTTGATCGTGGAGTAGGCCGGCACCCACGGGTCGGCGTCGCCCTGTTGGATCATCCACTTGCGCATCTCGCCCTGGATCTGGGGGATCGTCAGTTTCCACGTGCCGATCGGCCCCCGGACGCCTTGGAAGTCCATGTGGTTGCCGATCGTCCACAGCAGTGTGCGGTACGTCGAGTCGAACTGGTTGGCCCAGCGCGAAACCCGACGTTTGAACTCGTGGACCGGCATCTCGGACAAAATGTTGTGGCCACTGCACGCCAGGTCGGTGGCGAATCCGCAAAGGAGGGGACTGTCCGGGGTTAGATCGGCCGAGGTGAGGGCGAGCCCAGTCAGGGGGCGATCAGCAGTGTGATCTGCGCGTGCCGAGGATGACGCGACCGTCAGCGATGCTGAGGAGTCGTGGGGCTGTTTGGGAATGGTCTGGTGACCACCTCTGATGGTTTCTGTACTCATGACGGGTGCCTTTGTTCGAACTCATTGAAGGAGTAACAGTGAGCCATCTCGGACGAGAATGCAAGAAACGTCGTATCCGCTAAATCGGCGAAAATACCCACCGTAATTTCTCCGATTTGAATGCAGACTCCACCCAGCGCCAAACACCCGGCCTGCCCGCTGGTCCGGACCAAAGGCTAAGCCCGCAGGCGACTGGCGCGGCCGGTGTGCCTTGAGTCTTTAAATGTTGCTTTCAGCGCCGCATCCCGGTAAACTTGGGGGGGCTCAACGAGTGGTAGCCGCAAGACCTGGCATGGCTACCCGGCAACCTGACTTCGCTCAAGGTGCTCCCAGGAAAGAGCAGGCCCACCACACCAGTGGCGGGCAAAGCGAAGCCTCTCCACGGTCTCGTCCGAGGGGGACTTCACAGTCTCCGCGGAGGACCGCTTTGCGTCTCGAATCAGCCGATCTACAAGCACCGACCCACGATGTTCACGCCTCCAACGTGATCCTGTTCCCGCTTCTACGTCATAACGCGACCTATGGGGACAACCCCCACCGCATAGTGGGCGTCGCGGTGCCCGGTGGCCATCTGGAACGTCCGCTCCCCTGCCCCCAGTCGGACGCCCACCCTCAGCCCCGGCCTCGTGCACTGAGTCCGGCAGATAACGCGAGCGGACCGCTGGTCAGGACGCTGGGGGAGTGCGCACCGGGTCTGGGCGCGATGGCCCGCGGTCTCGGCTCCTCGCTTCGACAGCAGCCCGAGCCAATGGCCACCCGGGTGCTGCACTCGTCGCTGATCCACTCGCCGATGGACCCTGTTGGCGGGTCGTGGGCGGTAGCCCAGGCGGTGGCGGGGGAGTTCCTGGCCGCCTACGTCGGGCACACCCAGGCCGCCTATCGCCGCGATCTGAACGACTTCTTCGACTACTGCGACCACAGCGCCGTGTGGCCGTTGGCGGCCACGCGGGGCGACGTGGCGGCGTACTTGGAGAGTCTGCGTCTGAGGGGTCGTAGCCCGGCGACGCTGGCGCGCCGAATGGTGGCGCTGCGTGGGTTCTACGCCCTCGCCCTCGCCGAATACCCCCAACCCGGACTGGACCATTCACCGGTGGCCCGGATCCGGCTCCGACGACCCCGCACCCAGGCTCGCATCCCCGCCCTGTCCTGGAGCCAACTGCAAGCGTTCCTTGCCACCGCAGACCAGGCCACGGCGCGGACCCGCGGGCTCGCCTGGCTCCTAGCCAGCACCGGGTTGCGGATCTCCGAAGCCTGCACGGCCCGCTGCGAGGACATCTCCCTCGCCACCTCTGCGGCCCGGACCGAGCGCTGGTTGGAGGTGACCTGCAAGGGCAGCGTGCGTCGCAGTGTGCCGCTGCATGCCGCCACCTGGTCCCGCCTCGAACCGCTGCTCGAGGCCGGAGCGGGGCCGCTGTTCGCCACCCGAACCGGACGCTTCCTGGACCGCCACGCCGCTGCCCGTGACCTGATCGCGGTCGCGGTCGCCGCCGGGATTCCCACGCCCTTCAGCCCGCACGTGCTCCGGCACACCTTCGTCACCTTGGCCCGCCAATCCGGCTGCGCACTCGAAGACGTCCAAGACGCCGCCGGCCACGCCGACCCGGCCACCACTCGCGCTTATGACCGCACCAGACAAACCCACGCTGGGCACCCCGCCCACAGAATCCTCACCGCACTCCTCCACACCGACCCCGCCAACGACCCTGCCGCTGGCCCAGCCGTCGACCTCCGATGCGACCCAGCAACCGATGCCACTCCCGGACCGACCCTCAGCGGCGTAGGTGCAGGCCTGGCAGGTTTCTGGGCCGCCACTGGTCGGTGCGACGCGCTCGCGAAGGGTGGGGCCTGATGCCGCGCTACGACCACGACGTGCGCAGCGCAGAACAGCGCGCGGTCACCGCCGAGATCGACTTCGCCGCCGTCCGAGGGACCGCCACCGCGTTCGGGACGTGGATGCGACTCGCGCACTGGCGACGACTGCTGGGCGCCCAACAACTCGGGCTGCACTGGTTCTACCTGCACACCGTGACCGATCAGGTCTGCATTTGTGGACTCCAGCAACCGCTCGCCGCCAGCACGAATCCCGGCGACCACTTCGGGCATCTCGACCCGCAGACCTGGCAACCCACGGCCCTCCTTCTCGTCCCGCATCCGACTGCTACCCAACCGCCTGGAACCGGCGACCCGGACGTGGACCAGGAGGTCCGCTCTGCACGAAGGGCAGTGCCTGTGTTCACGGTGTTGTGCCAAACGTGTGGCTGGTCGGTGTCGGCGACCCCACGCAGTTCCGCACTGGCTGCCCGGGCCTCCCATCCACGCCACGAAAGGCTCTGAATCTCCATGGACGTCTGCCCCAACCAAGCCGCCCGGACCCTCCTTTCAGTCGAGCGCAGACCGCTCGCCGGCGGCCAGACCACCAACCATGCCCTCCTGGCGACCTCGACCGGCTACCACGTCGCCAGCGCCACCGGACACCTCCGAAACCTGCCCGGCGCGCAGAACCCCCAGGACGCACTACGGCGCTCCAACCTGCTGCACGCCGCACACCTCAACGACGAGACCACCTTCACCAGCCACACCTCCCAAGCCCTCACCCCCGAACAGATCCTCGACGCCATCCGGCCCACCGGCCCTCGACGCACCACCACTGCACTGGCTACCGAGGAAGACGATCACGAGTTCCTGTTCGAGGACGTGAACGTCCTCTGGTCAACCGAGCACCACATCGTGGTGAACGAACGTCACGTCTACGCCGGCGCGACCAAGACCGGGACCTTGATCGTGGTCCCCGCCGAGGACTACGACCGCCCCTACGAGTCGTGGGAGGACCTGCTCAGCCTGTCCTGGGACTCCAGCGACTACGCCGGAGTCGGCATGGCCGGCTACGGCATCGAAGGCCTCTTCCGGGTCCGACCCGGACTCCTCGCCCATGTCTCAGCCACCGACGAATCACTGGTGGTCCACCTCGAACGCGTCGGCCGACACGCATCGACGCCCACCCTGATCCGCCGCGGACTGCACGCATTGGGCAGCGACCGGCTGCTGCCCCACCTGGCCCTGGCCCGCTACGGCTTCAACGCCGCAGACCTGTACCCCGACGACCAACTGGCGTGTGCCCTTGAACCGGCGCAGATCCAGTCCATTCTCCGCTCGTACAGGATCGCAGGACGCCGATGAGGCCACCCCCACCCTTAACCGGTCGGCGCGTTGGAGTGAAGCCCCCCGGTTTCACCGCCACCTCGGCGCACCCAGATTCGGACAGTGCCAGGGCCCCGCTCGGGCCGGTCAGTCACCGACGTCGCGCTGCGAGCCGTCCTCTTCGCCTCACGCGGCCTCGCGAAGGACACAGGTTCCGAGCCGTCTTTGCGCCTTCCCCCAGCGAACGTGGATCCACTACCGGACACGCGGTCCACCGTGGCCACGAACACCGAACAGTGCCACCGGTGCCCGGACCCGTGCATGCCGAGGTAGTGAGTGGGGACCCCAAATGGATCCACCCAGCCGTAACCGCCCGGCTATCGCGGGTGCCTTGGTCCCGCCGAACAACGACATCAACAACGAGCCTTCACCTAGGGTCCGCTCGACCCTCCCGTGTCCCACAACCCGGTTCGTCGACTCCACGACGGTATCAACTCCGAACAGCAAATGAGAGACACGTGATCCTTAACGACAACATCGAACACGACCCGGCCTTAAGCGGCTCTTCATACCTGTGGTGGGGGCAGTGAGCGACACGCCCTGAGCGCCTGACACCGAAATCGGGTCGAGACCTTCCAAGATCGGCAGTGACTAAGCCGCTCAACCCGGAAGGTCTCGACGATGTCCGAGCCTACGGCGTGCGACCGCGCGCGCTCACGTTCTGCACCGCCTTGCTACTGCGACCGTTGTGACCTCCTCGTGGGCCTGGAGGGGTTCCACGTCATCGACGTCAGTGAGCGCGCTGGCGTGGTCCGCGTCATGGTTGAAACACCCGCCGAGCCGATGGGATGCCGCTCGTGCGGCGTTGTCGCGCACAGCCACGGCCGGCGTGAAGTTCGGCTGGTCGACGTGCCCTGCTTCGGTCGTCCGGTCAGGTTGATCTGGCGCAAACGAACATGGCGGTGCGCCGAGGAGAAGTGTCCGGCCAGGTCATTCACCGAGCAGCACGACGACCTCGCCGGCCCGAGGTCGCTGCTGAGTGTGCGGGCGTGCTGGCGGGCGATCAACCAGCTCCGCCGCGAGCACGCCTCGGTCGCTGGCCTGGCCCGGCAACTGGGCACGACCTGGCGCACCGTGTGGCGCTCGATCAAGCCGCTGCTCGAAGCCATGGCCGCAGACCCGGCACGGTTCGAGAACGTCACCTCTCTGGGCGTCGATGAACACATCTGGCACCACGACGTCTCCACCAAGCCGATCCAGGACGGCGGTCGCGGTCCCAAGGAACTGACCGGGATGGTCGACCTGACCCGTGACCAGCACGGACGCGTCAGAGCCCGTCTGCTCGACCTCGTCCCGGGTCGGTCGGGGAAGGCCTACGCCGACTGGCTCACCGAGCGCGGCGAGCCGTTCCGCAAGGGCGTGAAGGTCGCCGCACTGGACCCCTTCCAGGGCTACAAAACAGCCATCGATGACAAGCTCGAGGACGCCGTCGCGGTCCTTGACGCCTTCCACATCGTCAAGCTCGGCACCGCAGCACTCGATGAGTGCCGGCGCCGGGTCCAGCAAGAGACCCTCGGGCACCGTGGCCGCAAGAGAGACCCGCTCTACGGGATCCAGAACCTCCTACGCGCCGGCGCCGAGAAGCTCACCGACAAGCAGTGGACCAGGTTCGAGACCGCGATCGCCGCCAACGACGCACACCTCGCCGTCTACGTCGCGTGGTCGTGCGCCCAGCAGCTCCGATCGGCCTACCGCCACCGCGACCCCGTCGAGGGCCCGCAAGATCGCCGAGCGCATCGTCGAGACGTTCCCGACCTGCCCGATCCCCGAGATCGCCAGACTCGGGCGGACCCTCAAGCGCTGGCGCGAGGCGTTCTTGGCCTACTTCACCACCGGCCGATCTAACAACGGCGGCACCGAAGCCGTCAACGGCCTCATCGAACTCCACCGCCGAGTCGCCCGCGGATTCCGCAACCGCGACAACTACCGACTACGCATGCTCCTCATCGGCGGCGGACTCAGCCACCCCCACCTCAAGTAAGAAGAGCCCCTTAAGCGCCATCCTGGCCCTGCGGGAAGGCCGAGCCCGGACCCATTAGTCTCGGTGTTGCCACGTCTCTAGCAGGTACATGCGGGCATGACTGGCCACGCCATGTGGTCAAGCGAGACTGCCTGACTGCGGCCCTGGCGACTGAATTCAGTTCATGCGATGCGTCGGCGAAGGAAAGACCGCGCTATGCATGCCGTTTGTTGCTTCACTACCTCTGTGAGATAGGTCTTAGTCGCGAGGAGGGAGGAAGATACCCCAGTCAGCCAATTTTTCTCCTCCAGAGAACGGGTAAACACCGATCGTGACCATCTGTCCCAGGCGCTGTTTCGTGCCGTTGCGATAATGTAGTTCAAGGCGCTCGTGCGCTTGGGCAGCAGTGGCTCTTCCCCGTCTCAGGGCTTTTCCAACAATGACGGAGACTAAGTCGTCGTCCAGCAACGCCCGGCGTTGAGAAAGATTTAGGGTGTTCCATTCTATTCGCTTGGCAATCCACCACGGTTCGATAGACCTGGAGTCTTCGATTGCTTGTTGCTTCAGGAGGTCGCGTTGGCGGGATTCAAGTCCTTGCAAGATGGGAAGCATCATCGCCATCGTTAAGTCCCCATTGGTAATCGCCGTCTGCGCTGCGGCAATTTCCGCAGCCACCGCAAGGATTTCGGCATGAACGAGAGGCGCGTCGACAGCGGTGGATGTCTCAGGGGTGCGAGAGCGACGACTCGCCATATGAGTGAGTACGGCTTCCCTCACGGCGTCGTCCGCCCAGTCCATGCGGATAGCGACTTTCCCACAGCCACCCTTACTTTTCAAACACCGGTAGACGAACGCCTGTCCACTTTGCTGGGCTGCTTGCATTAGTCGAAGACATTCACCGCAGTGAAGAAACCCTGGCAATAAGTACTTACGGGTTCCTCGCCCACGCGCAGAGGAGTCCTTTAGTGCTATTTGGACTGCTTCCCAAACGGGGCGGTCAATAATGATCGGGTATGCGGTCGGCCCGATTATCTCGCCGCAGTAGGAGCGTAAACCGGTATATCCCGGCTTCCTTAAGGTGCCGGCTAGGGTGCCGGCACTCCAGTCGGCACCCGCGACGGTGCGAAGGCCGCGTGCGCAAAAGTCCCTACAAATAAACGAGAGTGATTCTCCAGTCGCACGCCGTCGAAAGGCCTCGCGAAGGACTTGCGCTTCGGACTCGATTACAGTCCACTCGCGCGTGTACCCATAGACGCGGACTGTCCCGCCCTGAGGAATCCCAGCCTGAGCCTGTTGTAGTTTCTTCCGCCGCACACGTTCCCCGATGCGTTCCGATTCCTGTTGGGCCACCGCTCCCTTAATGCTCGCCAGCATCCGTCCGTTGGCGGTGTTTAGATCGACTTCGCCTGAGACATTTGCTAGGTCAAAGGAGATCTCCTTGTGCAGGTCCATGAACGTGACCAATTCCGACAAGCGGCGAGTGAGCCTGTCTAGGTCGTAGACCACAACCGCGTCCAGTTTGCCTGTCCTCAGATCCGCGAGCAGACGCTCATACTCGGGTCGTCTCTTTTTCTTGTATGCCGACATGTCGTTGTCTACGTACACCTCTGCGACGGCCCAGCCGAGGCTTTCGGCCTTCTGTCGACAGTCTTCGACCTGGCGCTGTACGCCGAGCGCAGTTCCATCCGCATCGAGTGAGATTCGCGCGTAGATGGCAGTAGACGAGCCTGAGGACATACTCTCAGTTTAACAGTGATGTGAGGGTGGTCTTCCTGGTGCTCCCGGTGACCGTGGTTTTTGCATTCTGGCCCGGGCTGGTCGGCCTGCGGCTGGTGACGTCGTGAGTAGTCAGATGGGAGAAGAGGATGACAAGACTGTTGAACCGCTGGTACCTCGGTGCCACGCATGAC
>JBBSVB010000003.1:0-25285 GCA_038233875.1 Actinomycetales bacterium
CACGGCTTGGTAGCCGTCGCGCGACTTCGGGTCGCCGCGGGGAAGGATGCGCACGAACGCCAGCACCGCATCGTTGTCGGCCTCGCACATGACGAAGGCACCGCTACCGAACACTTCGTGGGTGGCGCGCACCGACAGCATGCCGCGCATCCAGTGCAGCAGCGAACTCCCCGAAGCCATCTGGGCTTCGACGTTGACGCTGTTGTGGTGGTAGACGAGTGACGAGATGACCGGTGAATACAACTTGCCGGGGTCTGCAGTCGAGAAGCCTGCGTTGCGGTCGGGCGTCCACTGCATCGGGGTGCGCACCGCGTCGCGGTCCTCCAGCCAGATGTTGTCGCCCATCCCGATTTCGTCCCCGTAGTACAGGCACGGCGACCCGGGTAGCGACAGCAGCAGCGCGTTGATCAACTCGATTTCGCTGCGTGAATTGTCGAGCAACGGAGCGAGGCGGCGGCGAATGCCGATGTTGGCGCGCATCCGAGGGTCTGGGGCATACCAGCCGTACATGGCCGAGCGCTCCTCGGTCGAGACCATCTCCAGCGTCAACTCATCGTGGTTACGCAGGAACGTGCCCCATTGGGTTCCCGTGGGAATGTCGGGCGTATCGGCCATCACTCGGATGATCGGCTCGGCTTTCTCTTCCCGCAACGAGTAGTACAGCCGCGGCATGACCGGGAAGTGGAAGCACATATGGCACTCGGGTGCTTCCTGGGTGCCGAAGTAGTCCACGACCTCATGGGGCATCTGATTGGCCTCGGCCAGCAGCACGCGACCGGGGTACTCGGTGTCGACCATCGCGCGCAAGTCCGCCAAGAAGGCGTGGGTCTTGGGGAGGTTCTCGCAGTTTGTGCCTTCTTCTTCGAAGAGATAGGGCACAGCGTCGAGACGGAATCCGTCGATGCCCATGTCCAGCCAGAAGCGGACGACGTCGAACATCGCCTCTTGGACGGCCGGGGTCTCGAAGTTCAGATCCGGCTGGTGGCCGAAGAACCGGTGCCAGAAGAACTGACGGCGCACCGAGTCGAAGGTCCAGTTGGAGACCTCGGTGTCGACGAAAATGATGCGGGCGTCGGCATACTTATCGTCGGTGTCGGACCACACGTAGAAGTCGCCGTAGGGGCCATCGGGCTCGGACCGTGACGCCTGAAACCAGGGGTGTTGGTCACTCGTGTGGTTCATCACCAGGTCGGTGATGATCCGAATGCCCCGTGCGTGGACGGCCCCGATCAACTCTTGGAAGTCGAGCAGCGTCCCGAACTCGGGCAGCACCGCGGTGTAGTCGGCGACGTCGTAGCCTCCGTCGCGTAACGGGGAGGCGTAGAACGGGGGGATCCAGAGACAATCGACGCCGAGCCACTGCAGGTAATCCAGCCGGCCGATGAGCCCGCTGAAGTCACCGGAGCCGGTGCCGGTCGAGTCGTCGAAGGCCCGCACGAGGACTTCATAGAAGACCGCTTTGCGATACCAGTCGGGGTCGTTCTTCAATCCGGGCTGGTAAAGATTGAGCCCACGGACCATCTCAGAACCTCCGCACGTGGATGAGGTGAACCGGCTCTGCGCCGACGCCGACACGCACGAAGTTGCGACTGCCCCAGTTCCATTGCTCGCCGGTGATCAGGTCGTGGGCGATGAAACCATCGTGCCAATCGAGCCCCAGGGCGGGCATGCTGAGGTTGATCAATGTCTCGCGCAGCGTGTGCGGGTCGAGGTTGGCAACACCGATGATGACGTCCTGATCGGAGCCGTCGTGGGCACCGCCGCCGCGCTTGGAAAAGACCAGCACGTTCTCGTCGTCGGCGCTATGGAAGGTGATGTTGCGCAGCCAGTGCAGGCTGGGGTGCTCGGCGCGTGCCTTGTTGAGGGTCCGCAGGTAGGGCGCGAGATTTGGCCGTCCTTGAGCCTCGCCGGTGCCGCCGTCGGGCCCGTCGAGGTCCCACCGGCGGTTTTTGTATTCGTACTTCTCGTTGTCTATCTGTTCCTCGGCACCGGGGCGGGCGACGTGCTCGCAGTGCTCGTAGCCGGCGTAGATCCCGTAGGTCGGCACCAACGTCGCCGCTAGCGCAGCCCGCAACTTGAAGGCGGTCGGCCCGCCGTACTGCATGAACGGCGTCAGAATGTCGTGGGTGGTCGGCCAGAACGACGGCCTCATGTATGCCGCGGCGCCCCCAGCGAGCTCGGTCACGTATTGACGGAGCTCGGCAGCGCTGTGTCGCCAGGCATAGTAGGTATAGGACTGCTGGAAGCCGACTTTGCCGAGCGTGTGCATCATCGCTGGCTTGGTGAAGGCCTCGGCGAGCCAGATGACTTCTGGGTGGTCGGCAGCGACCTCCGCGATGAGCCACTGCCAGAACTCGACCGGCTTGGTGTGCGGATTGTCGACGCGGAAAATCGTGACGCCGTGGTCGATCCAGACCTGGACGACGCGACGCATCTCGGCGTAGCCAGCCGCTGAATCGGTGTCGAAATTCATCGGGTAAATGTCTTGGTACTTCTTGGGTGGGTTCTCGGCGTAGGCGATGGTGCCGTCGGCTCGAGTCACAAAGAACTCGGGATGATCGGTGGCCCACGGGTGATCCGGCGCAGCTTGGAGCGCGAGATCCATCGCCACGTGGAGACCGTGCTCGCGGGCCGAGGCCACGAACGCATCTAAGTCGTCGAAGTCGCCCAAGTCAGGGTGTAGGGCGTCGTGCCCGCCAGCCTTACCGCCGATCGCGTACGGGGAGCCGGGGTCGTCATCTCCTGCGTCCAGGGTGTTGTTGCGGCCCTTACGGTTGATCGTCCCGATGGGGTGAATGGGGGTGAGGTAGACAACGTCGAAACCCATGTCAGCGATCGCGGGCAGGCGCTGCGCCGCCGTCGCAAAGGTGCCACTGGTCCATACCCCCGTCGCTGCGTCCTGGGTCGCACCCTCGGAGCGCGGGAACATCTCGTACCACGCACCCGCGAGAGCAAGTTTGCGCTCGACGCACCACACGAAGTCGCGAGACGGGCTGATCATGTCGCGCAGGGGTTGGTGTGTCAGGAGCTCAGAGACCTCGCGTCCCGTGCCTGCAGCAAGTCGGACCTGCGCGGGGCGGTCTGCGTCGCGCAGCGCGGTCACGGCGTCGGTCAGCAACTGCGTCTGCTCGTCGTTGCGGGGCATCTCGTCCCGGGCCCGCTCCAGAACGCGAGCACCTTCTTCCAGCATGAGGTCCACGTCGACCCCGGCCTCCACCTTGATGGTCGCGTCGTGGGTCCAGGTGGCGTAGGGGTCCGACCATCCTTCGACGCGGTAATTCCACATGCCTTCCCGGTCGCCGTAGATCGTGGTGCCCCAGTGATCCAGGCCGGGGTTGAGGCAGGCCATCGCGACGTGGTGCTCCACGCCGTCCGGGTCGGTCAACACGACCGTGGCGTTGACCGCGTCGTGGCCCTCGCGGAAGACGGTGGCGGTGACGCTGAAGAGCTCGTTGACCACCGATGCGGTGGGTCGTGCTCCGCCATCAACGGCGGGGGTGACCTCTTGGACGGGGATGCGTCCTATGGGGTGCTGGCCGACCTCCTGTAGCCAACTGCGGTCAATCGGGTCCGTGGGCGTGGGTGTTCGATTGGTCACGCCCCGACGTTACCGGGTGAGACGGCCCAAGGCCACGGGACGAGGGTGCACGCGGTGGTGGCCTATCCTTCGACCCGTGAAAGCGATTCGCCGCCTGCATGTGCGCACCGTCCTTCCCGAGGCATTGACGCCCCTCAGTGATCTTTCCCTGAATCTTCGGTGGTGTTGGCACGGCCCGACCCTGGATCTGTTCGCCAGCATCGATCCGCCACTATGGGAGAGCGTGAAGAAGGATCCGGTGGCTTTGTTGAGCCGGCTCACGCCCGCCGATTTGGAAGCGCTCGCCGCCGACGCCGACTTCATGTCGCGGCTGGGGGAGGCCGCAGCGGACCTGGAGGCGTATTTACGTGAGCCCCGCTGGTATCAGCAGCAGGCGGAGGCCGCGCCGGAGCCCTTCCCGAAGGCCATCGGGTACTTCTCGCCCGAATTCGGCATTACCGAAGTGCTGCCGCAGTATTCCGGTGGCCTGGGGATCCTGGCCGGCGACCACCTCAAGAGTGCCTCCGACCTCGGCGTGCCCATCGTCGGCGTCGGCCTGTTCTACAAGAGTGGCTACTTCCGTCAGCGGTTGAACGCCGACGGGTGGCAGCAGGAGAGTTACCCCCTGCTGGACCCGGACGACCTGCCGCTGTCAATGCTGCGCGAAGCCGACGGCTCGCCGGTCTTAATCGAGTTGGCGATGCCCGGCGGGGGCCGGTTGCACGCCCACATCTGGAAGGCCAGCGTGGGGCGAGTGCCACTCTTGTTGCTGGACTCCGACGTCGAGACCAACGACGCGGCCCGCCGTGAGCTGACCCACCGGTTGTATGGCGGCGGTGGTGACCAGCGCCTCGAGCAGGAGATGCTGCTTGGCATCGGTGGCGTCCGGGCCTTGCGGGCCTGGTCGCGGTTGACCGGGTCGCCGAATCCCGACGTGCACCACACCAACGAGGGCCACGCCGGGTTCCTCGGCATCGAGCGGATCAGTGAGCTGACCGCCGAGCACGGGCTGAGTTTCGACGAAGCGGTGCTCACCGTGCGGGCCGGGACGGTTTTCACCACCCACACCCCGGTGCCCGCGGGCATCGACCGGTTCGGTGCCGACGCGATTGCCGCGCACTTCGGCGGTTCGGCCGAGCTGCCGGGTGTCCCGCTTCATTCGATGTTGGCGTTGGGAGCCGAGACCTACGAGGGCGGCGTCGCTGGAGTCTTTAACATGGCCGTGATGGGTATGCGGCTCGCCCAGCGGGCCAACGGGGTCTCGCAGTTGCATGGCGCGGTCAGCCGCGGGATGTTCAGCGGATTGTGGCCGGGCTTCGACACCGCGGAGGTGCCGATCGGCTCGATCACCAACGGCGTGCACGCACCGACATGGGTGGATCGCAAAATCACGGACTTGGCTCGGATCCACTTGGGCGACGAAGCGGCTGATAGCGGCGAGATGTGGACCCGCGCCGCGGAGATCCCCCGCGACGAGTTCTGGTCGACCAAGCGCGAGATGCGCGAGCAGCTGGTCGCCGACGCGCGGATCCGACTGGGCAAGTCCATGAAGCGTCGTGGAGCCACCTCGGCCGAGCTCGGTTGGGTCGATGACGTGCTCGACCCCGACACGCTGACCATCGGGTTCGCCCGCCGCGCCGCGACGTACAAGCGACTGACCTTGATGCTGCGTGACCCAGCACGCCTGAAGAAGTTGCTGACCAATCCAGACCGTCCTGTCCAGTTGTTGATCGCGGGCAAATCGCACCCGGCCGATGACACCGGCAAGGCGCTGATCCAAGAGATGGTGCGTTTTACCGACGACCCCGAGATGCGCTCGCGGATCGTGTTCCTGCCGAACTACGACATCGCCATGGCGCAAAAACTGTATCCAGGGTGCGACGTGTGGTTGAACACGCCGCTGCGCCCGTTCGAGGCCTGTGGCACCTCGGGCATGAAAGCGGCCCTCAACGGGGCGCTCAACCTGTCGATCATGGACGGCTGGTGGGATGAGTGGTTCGACGGCAGCAACGGCTGGGCTATTCCGACCGCTGACGGTGTCGAGGACGCTGAGCGCCGCGATAACCTCGAGTCCTCGGCATTGTTCGACCTCCTTGAGCTATCGGTGGTGCCGACCTTCTACGACCAGGACGCCAGCGGCATACCGAACCGCTGGATGGACATGATCGACCACACGCTGAGCACACTGGGCCCGAAGGTGTTGGCCGACCGGATGGTGTCCGACTACACCCTGAAGCTCTACGTGCCGGCTGCCCGCGCGGGCTGGGATGTCAGCGCCGACGACTTCGCCGGGGCCCGCGACGTCGCGGCATACGTCAGTGCAGTGCGCCGCGCGTGGCCTCATGTGGCCGTCGACAATGTCGATGCCACCGGGATCGCCGACGCCCCACAGGTGGGTGACAGCGTTGAGATCCACGCGTTCGTGAGCCTCGGCGACCTGGCTCCCGGCGACGTCCTTGTGCAGATGGTGCTGGGACGGGCCAGCGCCAGCGACGAGTTGCAGGACATCGAGACCGTGCCGTTGCAGCACGAGCAGGCCTACGAAGGCGGCCGCCACACGTTCACCGGCCACCTGAGGCTCGGTCGGACCGGGTCCCTAGGGTGGACGGTTCGCGTCCTGCCTGCTCATCAGCGGCTCACCAACATCGCCGAGCTCGGCTTGGTGACCACCGCCTAGCCAGCCCGCACCAAAGGGCCCTTCGACTTCTTCGCGGTCGGAGGGCCCTTGGCGTGCCGTCGCAATGCCTCCACGCTGGATCTGTCCGAGCACCGTGCGATCGGCTCCCTGATGAGCGGCGATCTGGGAAGCACCGTCTCCACCAATGGCGTGATCCACGTCATCGACGCCAAGCTCGATCCGACGGCCCCGCAGCGGATGAAGTCGAAACGACCAGGGACGGGTCAGACGAAGCAGAGCAAACTGACGAGGGCTAGAGCTCCCCGACGCTGATTCGCTCGGCCCCATCTGCTTCGGCAGGAGGGGCCGACGTAGTTCCACCGGCGCTGCCATCGATAACGAGCAAGACGGGGTCCAGTGGCGACCCATCGTGCGCGGTGTCAAACAGGGCCTGCACGAAGCGGCGGTGCGGATCGACCCACTGATGCTCTTGCATCACCACGCCGGCCTCGTCGAACCAGCGCAGTCGCACCCGACCGGCGATGGGCTCGAAGGTAGGGAAATGGCTCGGACGCAATACGGCATACCGGGCGCGCAGCGCGGTCAGAGAGCGGACCTCTTTGAGCATCGACTCCTGCCACGAGTCCAGCCGCCAATCCAGCCACGAGATCTCGTTGTCCTGGCAGTAGGCGTTGTTATTGCCGCCTTGGGTGCGCCCGAACTCGTCGCCGGCGGTGATCATCGGAACGCCGGGCGAGAGCACCAGCGTGCCTAGCATGCTGCGGGTGCGCCGCACCCGGCCCTGCTGGATTTCCGCGTCCTCGCTTGGCCCCTCGACGCCGTGGTTCCACGATCTGTTGTCGCCGTGACCGTCACGGTTGTGCTCGCCGTTGGCTTCGTTGTGCTTGTGGTTGTACGCCGTCAAGTCGGCCAGGGTGAACCCGTCATGAGCGGTGATCAGGTTTATCGAGGCGATCGGCCCTCGGTCGTCCCGACCAAAGAGGTCCGGTGATCCGGCGATCCGGGTCGCCAAGCCGCGCACCCCGTGGCCACCCTCTCCGACCTGGTCGCGGGCGAGGTCGGGGCCCCAAAAGGTGCGGACCGAGTCCCGGAAGCCGTCGTTCCACTCGGCGAACGGTGGTGGGAACTGCCCTGTCCGCCAGCCGTCCACGCCGAGGTCCCACGGCTCGGCGATGAGTTTGACTCTTGATAACAGCGGGTCCGCGCGCAGCGCTACGTGCAAGCAGTGATCGCGCTCGAACTCGTGATCCTCGCCGCGTGCCAGAGCTGGGGCAAGGTCGAAGCGGAAGCCGTCAATGTGGAACTCCTGCGCCCAATAGCGCAACGAGTCCAACACCATACGGGTCACCATCGGTTGACGGGTGTCGACCGTGTTGCCGCATCCGGTCATGTCGATGTCGCGGCCGTGCCCGTCGAGGCGGTAGTAGGTCGCGTTGTCGATTCCGCGCCAACTCAGGGTTGCCCCGTCGGCGCTCGACTGCTCGCAGGTGTGGTTATAGACGACATCGAGGATGACCTCGATACCGGCCGCGTGCAGGGCTTTGATAGCACCCTTGACCTCGTTGATCACGTCGGCGGGATCGCTTGCGGCGGCATACCCGGCGTGCGGGGCGAAGAAGCCCAGCGTGTTGTAGCCCCAATAGTTTGTGCCCTCCTGGCGTTGCAGGTGAGGCTCATGGGTGAAGGCGTGGATCGGTAGCAACTCCAGCGCGGTGACCCGGAGAGAGGTCAGGTGCTTGATAATCGCGGGGTGGCCTAAAGCCGCATAGGTGCCGCGGATCTCTTCGGGTACGTCCGGGTGCGTCATTGTGAGCCCCTTGACGTGCGCCTCGTAGATGACCGAGTCGGTCCAGGCCGTGCCCGGCGCCACGTCGTCGCCCCAGTCAAAGGTGTCGGTCAGCATCACCGAGCGGGGGACGAATGCCGCGCTGTCCCGGTCATCGCGAACGTCGCCGTCGCCCTCCCAGCTCTCGTCCACATGGTGCCCATAGACCTCTGGACCCCACGCAATCGTGCCCTCGATGGCCCGTCCGTAGGGGTCGAGGACGAGTTTGGCGGGGTTGTGCCGGTGTCCCTGGCCTGGTGCCCAGGGCCCGTGCACGCGATAGCCATAGCGTTGCCCGACAGTTAGCCCCGGTACGTGGTCCCACCAGATCCCGTGAGCTGTGCGAGTCAGCGGGACGCGGCGCTCGCTCTGCGCGCCATCGTCGCCGGTATCGAAGAGACACAGTTCAACCCGGTCGGCGTGGGCAGCCAGCAGGGCCACCTGCGCTCCGTCACCGTCGACGGTGACACCCAGCGGTGGCGGGGTGTCGAGGGCATGACGGTATGGACGAAAAGCGGAAACCATGGCCGTCAGCCTAGGTTGAGCGGCCGACATGTCGGTACCTTAGGCCCATGACTGACCCCACGGCGCTTCCGAATTTCCCCCCACCCGCTGACGTACGACCCCTTCGCGGACGCGTGCTGGATGCACTCCAAGACCTCAAGTTCGACCCAGACCTGGACAGCCAAGGCGACGTCGCCTTCACCGCTGCGGAGCATAAGCTCTTTGTGCGGATCATCGAGAGCGAGAAGTTCGACATCATGCGCACTTTTGGCCAGTGGCAGATATCGGACCGCATCCCAGCAGACATCCAGACGCGGCTCAACGCCTGCAACGACGTCACCTTGGGGATGAACCTGGTCAAGGCCGGGATAGCCGGAGGAAATCTGATCTTGACGATCGAGCAAGTCGTCGCGAAGAAGGAAAACCCCAAAGCGAAGTTGTCGATCAGCGTGGGGTTGCTGGTGCAGGCAGTGGCGTTGTGGCACAAGAACGTGATCGTGAAGTCCGGTGGCGAGTTGCCGCGCGCCGAGGGCGACGATTCGCCACGCCCCGCCCCGCAGCCGTGGCTCTCGGAGGTGCAGGTGCAGCCTGACGGAGATCAGGATGGACAGCAGGAGCCAGAGAATGGCTGATCAGCTGGTCTCGTGGAGCACCGAAGAGGGCGTGGCCACCCTGCGCATCGAGCGCCCCCCGATGAACGCGTTGTCCATCGCGGTCCAGGACCAGATCGGGCAGGCTGCAGTTGAGATTTCAGCCTCGGACGCGGCTGCGGTGATCGTCTACGGCGGCGAGAAGGTCTTTGCCGCCGGTGCAGACATCAAAGAGATGCAGGCGATGACCTACCCGCAGATGGTGGATCGGGCCGGCGTCATCCAGGAGTGCTTCAAGGCCGTGGCGCGCATTCCCAAGCCGACCATTGCCGCGATCACCGGGTATGCGCTGGGGGCCGGGTGCGAGTTGGCGCTGTGTTGTGACTTCAGGGTGGTGGGCAGCGACGCCAAACTGGGGCAACCCGAGATTTTGCTCGGAGTGATCCCCGGGGCTGGCGGGTCTCAGCGGCTGCCGCGCCTAGTGGGTGTGGCCAAAGCCAAGGACTTGATCTTCACCGGCCGGATGATCGACGCCGCCGAGGCGCTGGCGATGGGCCTGGTGGACGAGGTCGTGGAGCCAGACCAGGTCTATGCGGCAGCGCTGGCCCGTGCGCGGCGCTACGTCGGCGGGCCCGCATACGCGATCAGAGCCGCGAAAGAGGCTATCGACCGCGGCATCGAGACCGACCTGGACACAGGCCTGGCTATCGAAGCCACTCAGTTCGCCGGGGTTTTTGCGACCAAGGACCGGGACACCGGAATGACGTCGTTCGTGGCCGACGGGCCCGGTAAAGCTACGTTCGAAGGCCAGTGACGTGGTCCAAAAAGTACCGAGTTGGCCCGACCAGTTCAGTTACGCACTCGGTCAGGCCGGATGGAGTGAGGACGCTATCGAAGACGCGATCATCGCCGTCCGCACCCAGTGCGGATATGCCGGACAAGGGCCGCGGCGAGAGTTCGGTGACGCAGATTCGTACGCGCGCCGCTTGATCCGTGAGCGTTCCGGCCCGCCCAAGGTGAAGCGCAACCGGGTCCGAGATATCGCCGGTCTCGTCGCGGGCATTGCTGGAATTGTGCTCGCATCGTTGGCCACGGACGCAGCCCGTGCCGGGACTGACTTGTCGATTCGCACCGGTGGAGTGGTCATCGCGGTCGCCCTGCTGGGCTTCGGGCTGCTCGCGCTGGTCTGGTCGCGACAGATCATGGCGCAGTTGAGCAAAGGTGGGCCTGTCCCCGTGCTGATCGTGGCCTTGGTCTCCCTCGTGGTCCTGGGGTCGGCGTTCGCTTTCACCCCGACCTCGGTGATCAGCGTGAGTTGGCCGATCGCAGCGCTAGTCGCAGTCGGTGCGCTCTGCTTATCGGTGCTGGCCTCTTGGCCGCACCGGCCTCAGCCAGGTCGAGCCTCCACCCAAGTCGGCGGCACCGACAGCGCACCACCAGCCCTGCAGTGGCTGCTCGTGTTTCTTTATCCGCTCGCTGCTCTACTCTTGGTGCTGATCACAGGCATCATGTAAGCCGCTGGGGGAGTGGCCGGTGGCACTACCGAGCGAAGGAGTAATTCGATGTCGCACGTCTTAGTCCTGGTCGGGTCCGCCAACGAAGGCTTTAACACAGCACTGGCCGATGCCGCGACCACCTTCCTGAGTGGGGCAGGCCACACGGTCACGCGGTACCCGTCGTTCGCGAGCTTGCCGCACTACCACCAGGGCTTCGACGGCCCTGGTGCCGACGTGAACGTCGATGACTTCCGATCCGCAGTTAGCGACAGCGACGCCGTTTTGTTTGTGACCCCCGAATACAACGGTGGCCCGAGCAGTCTGATCAAGAACGCGTTGGACGCGGCCTCCCGGCCTCGCGTCGACGGAGTGATTCACGGCAAACCTGCCCCCGTCATCGGCGCCCACGAACACCTTGGCGACGGCGGCTACAGCACAGATGTTTTGGAGCCGCTGCACTTTTTTTTGAGCGAATTGGCGAGTGTGCGTGACTAACGTGCCGTCCGCGCCGGTCGTTTCTGCCCGAGGTCTGCGCAAGACCTACGGGGATCTGCACGCTGTCGATGGCATCGACTTCGACATCGAGCCTGGGGAGAGTTTTGGGCTGCTCGGCCCCAACGGCGCAGGCAAGTCCACCACGATGCGGATGTTGGGCGGCACCTTGGATCGCACATCAGGCTCGCTACTCGTCGCCGGTCTAGACCCAGCGGAGCACGGGCCCCAGGTCCGCGCCCACCTGGGCGTAGTGCCGCAGCAGGACAACCTCGACGAGGAACTTCGCGTCCGCGAGAACCTGATTATGTACGGCCGCTACTTCGGGTTAAGCCGGGCCTACCTCGGGCCGAAAGCTGACGAGTTGTTGGCGTTCGTGGAGTTGCAGTCCAAAGCCGGAGAGAAGGTCGACAACCTTTCCGGTGGCATGAAGCGGCGGTTGACCATCGCCCGCAGCCTCATCAACGACCCGCAGATTTTGCTGCTCGACGAGCCCACCACGGGGCTCGATCCGCAGGCGCGGCATACGTTGTGGGATCGGTTGTTCCGGCTGAAGGAGCAGGGCACCACGCTGGTGGTCACCACCCACTTCATGGACGAGGCCGAGCAGTTGTGTGACCGGCTGGTCGTCATCGACCACGGCTTGATCATGGCGCACGGCTCGCCGCGCGATCTGATCCGTGAGCACTCCACTCGTGAGGTCGTGGAGTTGCGGTTCGGCTCGGCCCGTAACGCCGCAGTTATCGGGGAGCTCGAGAGCATCGGGCAACGGATGGAGGTTCTCCCGGACCGCATCCTGATGTATGCCGACGACGGCGAATCCGTGCTCGGCGAGATCGCGCGGCGGGAGATGAACCCGCTGACGTCCTTGGTCCGGCGCTCCTCGTTGGAGGATGTGTTCCTGCGCTTGACGGGCCGGACCCTTGTCGACTGAAGCGGATCGCGGACGGGCCGCTGGGCACTCCCCGGGTGTCAGCGCGGCACGGGCGGGCCGCTGGGGCTCGTGGTACTACGCCGAAAGCCAACTGCGGGCGATGCGGTCCTACGGGCTGTCCGTGGTGGCCACCGCCGTGGTGGAGCCAGCTCTCTATATGGTGGCGATGGGGGTTGGCCTGGGCACGTTGGTGGACTCCCAGAATGGAGATGTCGACGGAGTTCCCTACCTCGTCTTCGTCGCACCGGCGCTGCTGGTGGCTTCTATCGTGATGTCGGTCGGCACTGAGTTGAGCTATCCGGTGATGGACGGATTCAAATGGCACCGGCTCTATTTCGCGCCTTCGGCCTCGCCGTTGCGGCCTCACCAGATCGCTAACGGGCACTTCGTCGCAGTGATGATCCGCTTTACCGCGCAGGCCAGTGTCTTCTACCTGGTGATGGTGGCCTTTGGCGCGGTCACCTTGGGGTGGTCGGTCCTCGTCATCCCCATCGCGGTGCTGGCTGCAGCCTCCTTCGGCGCGCCTTTGCAAGCCTACGCAGCGACGCTCACGTCGGAGGGTTTTCAGTTTGCGTTCATCGAGCGGTTCGTGGTCATGCCGCTGTTTCTGTTTTCCGGGACGTTCTTCCCACTGACCGCCATGCCGGTCTACTTGCAGTGGATCGGCTGGATCTCCCCGGTCTGGCACGGCACCCAGCTTGCGCGCGTTGCGGCATACGGTGCGGTCGTGCCGGGGTGGTTGGTCGCCGTGCACCTGCTGTTTTTGATCACCTTGGCCGTGCTGGGGTTGCGCTGGTCGCACGCCGTCTACGCCCGACGGTTGGCTGCCTGAGATGAGCATTCCCCGTCTGGCCGGCGTCTACTCCGGCAATACTCGAGCCGTGTTGGAGCGTGGGTTCCGGGCGATCGTGTCGCAAAACTGGATGGTGATGGCGTCCGGCTTCTTCGAGCCGGTCTTCTACCTCTTGGCGATGGGGGTCGGGCTCGGCTCATTGATCGATGCCGTGCCCGGCCCGGGCGGTGAGCAGATTTCGTATGCGGCATACCTCGCTCCCGCCCTGTTGGCGACGTCGGCGATGAACGGCGCGATCTACGACTCCACCTGGAACGTCTTTTTCAAGTTGCGGTTTGCTCGACTCTACGAAGCCATGATGCAGACATCGTTGGGTCCCTTGGATGTCGCCCTCGGCGAGATCGCGATGGCATTGTTCCGCGGCTTTATGTATGCCGTCGGCTTTCTCGTCGTGATCACCGGAATGGGCCTGGTGACCTCGTGGTGGGCCGTGCTGATGATTCCTGCGGCGGTGCTGATCGCGGCCGGATTCGCCAGCCTCGGGATGGCTATCACCAGCTTCATGAAGACCTTTCAGCACATGGACATCATTTCTGTGGCGCTGCTGCCAATGTTCTTGTTTTCGGCGACCTTGTATCCGATCGACGTCTACCCGCAGTCGATTCAGTGGATGATTATGGCGTTGCCGTTATGGCACGGCGTTGAATTGATGCGCCAACTCGGATTCGGCTACTTCGACGCATCGACCCCGGTGCATGCGCTCTATTTTGTCGGGATGACCGTCTTCGGCTTGTGGCTCACGACTGTGCGGCTGCGGGCCCTCTTTTTGAGGTGAGGTCGGTTGCGGTATGCCGGGAAACAGGTGCAAGGATGTGGAGCACTGACGTTGCCCGGTTGTCATAGCGAAGAGGTCAAGCATGAAGATCGTCGTATGTGTGAAGTACGTGCCCGACGCTGCGGGAGGGCGCACGTTCTCACCGGATCACACCACCGAGCGCGAGTCTGTAGACGGGTTGCTCTCCGAGCTCGACGAGTATGCCGTCGAGGAAGCGCTGGCGCTGGCGGCCGACCACGATGGCGAGGTCACGGTGCTGACGATGGGGCCACCCGAGGCAGCCACGGCCATCAAGAAGTCCCTGCAGATGGGTGCCGACGCGGGCGTGCACGTGCGCGACGAGGCCATTGCCGGGTCGGACTCGATCGCCACCTCGCTGGTGCTGGCCAAAGCTGTCGAGAAGATCGGCGAAGACGGCCCGGTGGACTTGGTGCTGACCGGGCTTGCGTCCACCGACGGTGTCATGAGCGTGGTCCCGGCCATGATGGCCCAGCGCCTCGGCCTACCTCAGGTCACCTTTGCCTCCGAGCTGAGCGTCACCGATGGGGTCGTACGGATTCGCCGCGACGGAGATGAAGCCAGCGAAACCATCGAAGCCACTCTTCCGGCGCTGGTCTCGGTCACGGACCAGATCAACGACCCGCGCTATCCCTCGTTCAAGGGCATCATGGCGGCGAAGAAAAAGCCGGTGAGCGAATGGTCACTGGCCGACATCGGCGTCGACCCAGCCGAGGTGGGGCTCGAAGCCGCATGGACGGCAGTGGTCTCGGTCACCGAACGCCCCGCCCGAGACGCGGGCGAGATCGTCACCGATGAAGACGGCAGCGGCGGGCAGGCCCTCGCCGCCTTCCTGACCTCCCACAAATTCGCCTGAGCAGTATTCGGCACCGAAGCAGAAGGAGCATCTGATGGCTGAAGTTCTCGTCCTGGTTGAGCACGTTGACGGCGACGTGCGAAAGACGACCTCCGAAATGCTGACGGCAGCTCGAGCGCTGGGGGACCCGAGTGCGGTGTTTATCGGCACAGGTTTCGATAGTGCTGCGGACACGCTGGCCCAATACGGCGCGGTGAAGGCCTACCGGGTCGAGGCCGCCGAGGTCAGCGAATACCTGGTGGTCCCTGTCGTCGAGGTGCTTGCCCAGCTTGCGGCCCAGACGTCGGCTGCGGCCGTGTTGATCCCGTCGTCGTCGGTGGGCAAAGAAATCGCCGGACGGTTGGCGATCACTACTGAGGCTGGGCTGATCACTGACGCGGTCGGCATACGGCGTGCCGATGACGGCTCGATCCAGACCACTCAGTCGGTCTTCGCCGGCAACTTCACGGTGGTCTCGACCATCACCAAGGGCGCGCCGATCATCACCGTCAAGCCCAACTCGATCACGGCGAGTGCGGCACCGGTGGAGATGAGCGACGAGGTTGTGGAGGTCGAGATTTCGCAGGCTGCCAAGGGGGCCAAGATCGTTGATCGTGCCGAGAAGCAAAAGAGCAGCAGGCCCGCGCTGACCGAAGCCTCCATCGTGGTCTCCGGTGGCCGGGGCACGGGCGGCGACTTCAGCCACGTCGAGCAGTTTGCCGACAGTCTCGGTGCGGCCGTAGGCGCTTCGCGTGCCGCCGTCGACGCGGGGTGGTATCCGCACTCCAACCAGGTCGGGCAGACCGGCACCTCGGTGTCGCCGCAGCTCTACGTCGCGGCGGGGATTTCCGGCGCTATCCAACACCGCGCAGGTATGCAGACGTCGAAGACGATCATCGCCATCAACAAAGACGAGGAAGCCCCAATCTTTGGGATGGTCGACTTTGGCGTCGTCGGAGACCTCTTCGACGTCCTGCCGCAAGCCACGCAGAAGATCAGCGAAGGCAAGTAGCACCCCTTGCGAACTGGCGCACCGAGTGCCCTGAAGGCCACGGTCACCGCGGGTGCGCAGGTAGGTCGTAAACTCGACCGGTGACTGCCTACCTCGACCACGCGGCGACCACGCCGGTCCTACCTGAGGTTATCGACGTCGTCGCGGCGACGATGCGCGACGTGGGCAACGCCAGTTCGCTACACACCGCCGGTCGATCGGCGCGGCGCATCGTCGAAGAATCGCGTGAGTCGATTGCCGACGAGCTTGGCGCTCGGCCGAGCGAGGTGGTGTTCACCTCCGGTGGCACCGAGTCCGACAACATGGCGATCAAAGGCTCGCTATGGCGTCAGAGCGCAAAAGACCCGCGCCGGCGCCGGCTGCTGATCAGCGCGATCGAGCACCACGCCGTGCTCGACCCTGTGGAGCACCTCGTCACGACGGGTCAAGCCGACGTGACGTGGCTGATACCTGACGCTGACGGTGTGATCACGCCTTCGGTGCTGAACGCAGCGTTTGGCGACGATCCCGAGTCGGCTGCGGTCGTCTCGGTCATGTGGGCCAACAACGAGATTGGCACGATCCAGCCCATCGCGGCGCTCGCCGCCGCCGCGCACGAGGTCGGCGTGCCACTGCATACCGATGCGGTGCAGACCCTCGGGCAGGTGCCGCTCAATTTGGGCGCCGTCGGCGCGGACATGGTGACGTTGACCGGGCACAAGGTCGGCGGTCCCCTCGGAGTGGGCGTCCTCGTGGTCGGACGCGACCAAGACTTGGTGGCTTTGACCCACGGCGGTGGGCAGGAGCGACAGCTACGCAGCGGCACTTTGGACGTCCCGGGGATCGCTGGGCTGGCGCTCGCGGTGCGGTGTGCAGTGTCGCACCAGGAGGCCGAAGCGCGCCGCCTCGCCGTGCTGCGGGACGCTTTGATCGACGGAGCTCACGCCCTCGACAGTTCGATCACCGTCAGCGGCTTCTGGGAGCGTGGGGACACCGCTGGCCGGTTGGCCGGCAACGCGCACCTTCGGGTGCCGGGGTGCGACGGCGATTCGCTGTTGTATTTGCTCGACGCCGTCGGGGTGCAGTGCTCGACCGGGTCGGCCTGCCAGGCCGGGGTGCCTCAACCGAGCCACGTGTTGTTGGCGATGGGGCTCTCGGAGTCGGACGCGCGGGGGGCGCTGCGGCTGACGCTTGGCCATACCTCGACTGACGACGACGTGCAGGCCTTTCTGCACGCGCTACCCGCTGCCGTCGAGCGGGCCCGCCGAGCCCGTCAAGCCACGGATCGGGCCAGCTGATGCGGGTCGTCGCGGCGATGAGCGGTGGAGTGGATTCGGCGGTGGCCGCCTCGCGCATGCTGGAGGCCGGGCACGAGGTCGTAGGAGTGCACCTGGCGTTGTCCCAGTCTGCGGCGACTCTGCGCGAGAGTGCTCGGGGTTGTTGCACGATCGAGGATGCCGGGGACGCACGCCGCGTCGCTGATCGCCTCGGCATACCTTTCTATGTGTGGGACATGGCCGAGCGGTTCGCCCAAGACGTGGTGGCTGACTTCATCGCAGAATACGAAGCAGGTCGGACCCCGAATCCGTGCCTAAAGTGCAACGAGAAGATCAAGTTTGCAGCGCTGCTCGATAAAGCGCTGGCGCTTGGTTTCGATGCGGTGGCGACCGGTCACTATGCGCAGATAGTGGAAGTGCCTGACGCCAATGCGCCTCTGGGTGCTCGGCGCGAACTGCACCGGGCGGTCGATATGGCCAAGGACCAGTCCTATGTGCTCGGGGTGCTCGACGAAGACCAGCTGGCCCGCAGTTTCTTCCCTCTCGGCGACACCACGAAGCCTGACATCCGAGCCGAGGCTGCCGAGCGTGGGTTCTCGATTGCTAAGAAGCCGGACAGCCACGATATATGCTTCATTCCCGACGGCGACACTCGAGCCTGGCTGACCAAGCGGCTCGGCGCCCAGCCCGGGTCGATCGTGGACTCCGACGGCGAAGTGTTGGGGGAGCACCAGGGGGCCTACGCCTACACCATCGGGCAGCGCAAGGGACTGGGCCTTTCGGTGCCCGCTGCCGACGGCAAGCCGCGGTACGTGACCTCCACGCAGGTCAAGTCCAACACGGTGGTCGTCGGCACCCACGAACTTCTCGGTGTCGATCACATCACCGGCGACCACGCCCGTTGGTGCGGCCCGGCACCCGTGGGTGTGAGCCAGATCGGCGCGCAGATTCGCGCGCACGGCCAGGAGTATCCAGCTACGGCGTGGGCCGAGGGTGAGCAGGTGCAGGTCAGGTTGGGGGAGCGCATTCGAGGTGTGGCCCCCGGCCAGTCGGTGGTGCTCTATGACGGCACTCGCGTCGTCGGCTCGGCCACTATCGTCAGCGCCGGCCGCTAACGACCGACCCTTTTCATGGCCTGGGCAAGGTTATGCACCCAAGTCGGGGGATATCGCAGCGGCTAGCGGGCCTATTGTTGCCCAGGTTTTGAAGGGCGGGTAGCTGAAGGGATGACGTAGACGCCGGGCTCGGGACGCTGCACCATGCCGTAGTCGACAAGGTATCGGCGCAGCATGGCCACATCATCGAAGATCGGTCTCAGCTCGGCATTCATCTCGACCTCGGTCAATCTCGCCCCGGGCGGCAACTGAGTGACAAGCCACTCAAGGGCCTTGATCCTCTTGGCTTCTTTGCGGGGCATGCTGATCATGACGCCGTCGCGATCAAAGAACGGTGCCAGGTCACCTGTGGGAATCGATGTGCTCATGCTCTTGAGTATGCCGAGAGCTGAGTCAGCCCTCAAGGCCGAACGTCGCCGCAGCGATAGGCTCGCGCCCATGAGCAACAAAGCCGCCAAAGTCTCGTGGCGAGAGCAGACCGTCGTTGAGCGGGTCTGGTACTTGCCGGTGCTGGTGCTATTTCCACTCGCGATCTGGGGACGGGATACATATCTGCCTGGCGTCTCCGACAACTTTTTCCTACGAATCCCCATCGGTATCGTGATGTTCGCGATCATTCTGGTCGTGCTCAGAATGCTGGTCAGACTGCCGGAACGTGACGATCAGGGCCGGCTTGTTGATCCGGCTACCCCAAGTGACCTTTCAGGCCCCGGAGCCTGAGCCGTACATCAGCGATCCTGGCGTGGTGAGGCTTTCGCCGGTTTCCACCCACGTCTTGAGGCCCGACAAGATCATCGGCCATCCGCCATACACCTGGTCGTTCGCGCCGTCGCGCAGTTGATCGTGGGTGACGATGAGGCGGCACGAGTCGGCGACCTCCTCAATCCGCCAGGTCACACGGCTTGCGCCCTCGGCCTCAACCTCCGGACTCCAGAGTGAGCGGATGGTGTGAACCAAACGCAGCGGCGGCTCAGATTCGAGCACCTCGCCCTCGCTCAGTGAGCCCTCAAACTTCCCTGGTGCCTCCTGTTTCCACAAGGATCCGGTGGCCCAATCGGAGGTGACAAGCGTCCCGAAGTGGTATTTCGCCCGGATCTGCGGGTCGGTGATCGCCTCCCAGAGCCGCTCCGGGGTGGTGCGGATATAGATCTCGAAGACGCGTTCCATGCTTCGCTCCATTTCGTCTTTGAGGCCGATGAGTCCAGCGGCCCATTCTTCGGTGAACTTGCTGACCCACCGGTTGTGGATCGTGCGGATGGGGATGGGGTTGAGAAAGTGCAGCTTTTCTCGACCACGCCGCTGCGTGGTGAGGAGCCCGGCGGTCTCGAGGAGGCCCAAGTGCTTGGCGACTGCGATCCGGCTCATCTCGAATTGCCGCGTCAGTTGAGCCAGCGATTGGCCATCATGAGCGAAAAGCGCGTCGAGAAGGGCCCGACGCGTCGGGTCGGCCATCGCTTTGAACACGGCATCCACACGACCTAGAATAAGTAACCATATGGTTTCCCGTCAAGACGGTTGACTGTCCATACATCCTCGAGACGAGGTCCACGCCATCTTCGGTCTGTGGAACGAGCCGGAGCGCTGAACTGCCACGCGGCTCAGCGTCGATCGACGCTCCGTCCGGTCCTTGGAATTGCATCTGGACAGCGGCCAGTGGTGCTCGATCGCCAGGGCGGGTACGAACCTGCTGCACCTTGCCGGGGTCGGAGTTGCCGCCGCGGACGTGCAGGTCGCTCAGGTCACCGAGTGGGAACCGTACGGCCTGGGCCTCAGCGATCCGCAATGGGTGTCGGCGGTGAACGAAGCAGCCGATGGGCGACCATACTGAGGCGCGTGAGACTTCGATGGTGACTGTCAGCGGGATCGGGTCCTGGCCGGGCGTAGACATCCGGGGCGCGTTGGGAGCGGTTCATGATCTGCTCGCAGATCCGGCCGGCGAGGGACTGATCGGTATGCCTTATCTGCCCGAACTCCCCTCCCGCGGCCCGGGCGCAGACATGGTCGGGCGAAGCGCCAACCTGCTGATTGACCTGCCGATTGACCTGCAGCCCCAAGGATGGCGTCTCGTGGATCGCCCCGGCCTGGACGCAACCCGCACCGGAGCCTTCTGGCGCGAAGACCTCGACGAGTTGGCGGAGGTCTTCGACGGATGGGACGGTACCTTCAAGATCCAAGTCGTCGGCCCGTGGACTCTAGCCAGCGAGCTCTGGTTGCCGCTGGGTGACCGGGTGCTCAGCGACACCGGAGCCATCCGCGACGTCACCGATTCCTTGGCCGCTGGAGTCGTTGACCATGTCCACGCGGTCCAGCGCCTCCTGCCCGCAGCCACGCTGATGGTGCAGATCGACGAACCGAGCCTGCCCAGAGTGCTGCGCGGCCAGGTGCCCTCGGCGTCTGGTTATCGCCGACTCCCCGCCCCCGACCCCAGCGACGCTTCGGCCGCCATCGGCAGCGTCATAGAGGGGGCCACGAAGGCTGGGGCCGCGATCGTCGCGGTGCATTGTTGTGCGACCCGTCCGCCGCTTCGGGTCATGCGCGAGGCCAAGCCGGGTGCGCTGTCCATCGACACCACCGGCCTGGACTCACGGGCCTGGGAAGGCATCGCCATCGCCGTGGAGTCCGGCATCGAGTTGTGGGCCGGTGCGATCCCCACTCGACGCGAAGACACTGGGGAGCCGTCGGCATACCGGGCAGAGCTTGATGCGCTCGTCACCCGGTGGCGCGACGTGGGCCTCGAAACCAAGGGCCTCTCGGGCGTCACGGTGACCCCGGCCTGCGGCCTCGCGACACTCAGCCCCGCGGCGGCCAAGGACCTCAGCGTCGCGGTGAACCGACTGGGCCGCGACCTCGCCGAGACGGCAGCGTCCTAGTTGGCTCCTCGTGCCTGACGCGTCCACCACACGCGTTCCGTGGCAGGTCAAGTTCGTCGCTTTAGCGGTGATCTGGGGGTCGAGTTACCTGCTGATGAAGGTCGGGCTCGAAGCCATGGACGGGGTCCAGGTCGCTGCGCTTCGCCTCGTCTGCGCCGCCGCCGTGTTGGCGCCTCTACTTGCCTTGTCCGGCCAACACCTGCCGCGTGGTTGGGCGGCGTGGAAGCACATCTGTGTCAGCGGGACGTTGTTGTGCTCGCTGCCATGGACGCTATTCGCCGTCGGGGAGGAGCGGGTGACCTCATCGATCACCGGCATCGCCAACGCCACGACGCCGATCGTGGCGTTGCTGTGCGGCATGGTGCTGCTGCGTGCCGAAAAGGTCGGCTGGTGCCGGTTGCTCGGAGTGGGCATCGGCTTCTTCGGGGTCGTGCTGATTAGTCAACCGTGGTCGCTGGAGCGTGGACCGGACCCGATCGGCCTATCGATGGTGCTGATCGCCTCGGCGAGTTATGGCTTGGGCTGGACCTACGTGCGCCGCTTCATGACTGGGATTGACGCGGGTGGGTTAAGCCTGCCAACGGCTCAAATCGTGCTCGCGACAGCCCAGATGCCGGTCGTCCTCCTCGTCTGGTGGCTCGTTTCGGGCGAGGGCGGCGCGACTCCGATGTCACTGCATGCGACTGAGTCTGCGGTGCTGCCGCTGATTGCCGTGATCGCGCTCGGGGTGGTCGGCACAGGCCTCGGACAAGCGATGCAGTATGACGTGGTGCGCGCCGCTGGAGCCACCGTCGCCTCGAGCGTAGCGTTCGTGATCCCGGTGGTCGCGGTTACGCTCGGCGTCGTCGTGCTGGGGGAGGGCGTGGGGGCGCTGGCGTTGGCCGGTGGGGTAGCGATCTTGGTGGCTGCGCTGTTGGTGACCCGGAAGCCGTAGGTGTGGCGCAGGACTGTCGGTGGCCTCGGACACAATAGAAGAGTGAGCGAGGTTGATGAGAACGACGTGCCAGCGACGGTCCGACACGAGTGGGAGGACCTAGCCGAGCAGATCCGAGGTCACCAGTTCGCCTACTACGTACGTGACGCCCCGAGGGTCGCCGACGCACAGTTCGACGAATTGCTGCGGGCTCTCCAAGCGATCGAGGAGCAACACCCCAGCCTGCGGACCCCGGAGAGTCCAACCCAAAACGTCGGCGGCACCTTCTCCACGGACTTCACCGCGGTGGATCACCTCGAGCGGATGCTGAGCCTTGACAATGCGTTCAGCGCTGCCGAGATGTTGGCCTGGGCCGAGCGCGTCGAGCGTGACGCTGGGGGAGCCGAGGTCCACTACTTATGCGAGCTCAAGATCGACGGACTCGCGATCAACCTTCTGTATGAAGACGGTCGCCTGGTGCGCGCGCTCACCCGGGGCGATGGCCGCACTGGTGAGGACGTGACCCACAACGTGCGCACCATTGAGGGTGTCCCGCACCAATTGACCCCACCTGATGCTCAGGACGCCGATGGGGTGGCGATCCCGGAGATGGTAGAGGTCCGGGGCGAGATTTTCTTCCCGCCGGTGGCCTTCGAATTGCTCAACGCCTCGTTGGTCGAGTCTGGGAAAGCGCCGTTCGCCAACCCGCGCAACTCTGCTGCCGGGTCGCTGCGGCAAAAAGACCCTCGGGTGACGGCGTCGCGGGGTTTGGCGATGTTGGTGCACGGCATCGGAGCTCGGACGGGGTTTGAGATCACCCGCCAGTCGCAGGCCTACGACGTCTTGGCGACGTGGGGTCTGCCGGTCTCCAGCCATGCCAAGGTTCTCGACGACCTGAAAAAGGTCCAGGAGTTCGTCGACTACTACGAAGAGCACCGCCACGACAGCGCCGTGGAGCACGAGCTCGACGGAGTCGTGGTCAAAGTCGACGAGGTGCCGGTGCAGCGGGCGTTGGGCTCGACGTCTCGGGCGCCACGTTGGGCCATCGCGTATAAATATCCGCCCGAGGAGGTCACCACCAAGTTGCTGGACATTCGGGTCAACGTAGGGCGGACCGGGCGAGTGACCCCCTTCGGGATGATGGAGCCGGTGCTGGTGGCAGGTTCGACCGTCGAGATGGCCACCTTGCACAACGCCACTGAGGTCATCCGCAAGGGTGTGCTCATCGGCGACACCGTGGTGCTGCGCAAGGCTGGCGACGTCATACCTGAGATCGTCGGCCCGGTCGCCGAAGTCCGTGACGGCTCCGAAGTTCCGTTCGTCATGCCGACGGAGTGCCCGGCATGCGGCACCCCGCTGCGGCCCGAGCGCGAGGGTGACAAAGACATCAGGTGCCTCAACTCGCGCACCTGTCCATCCCAATTACGCGAGCGGTTGTATGCCGTCGCGGGCCGAGGTGCGTTCGACATCGAAGCGCTTGGCTGGGAAGGCGTAGCCGGGATGTTGGACGCGGGCATCATCACCGACGAGTCCGGGCTGTTCGGGCTATCGCTCGAAGACATAGCCAAGGTGCCGCTCTACACGCGCAACGCCAAAAAGACCGACGCCGAAGATCAGGTCATCGACGGCCGAGTGTTGTCGGCCAATGGAAGCAAGCTCGTCGACAACCTAGAGCAAGCCAAGTCTCAGCCGCTGTGGCGCGTGCTGGTCGGGCTATCGATTCGCCACGTCGGCCCCACCGCAGCCCGTGGCTTGGCCACAGAGTTCGGTTCGATGGAAGCGATCCGCTCGGCCAGCCTCGAAGAGCTTGCCGCCACCGACGGCGTGGGTCCAGTGATTGCGGAGGCCGTGACTGTGTGGTTCGAGGTCGACTGGCACCGCGCCATCGTCGATCAGTGGACCGCCGATGGCGTGCGGATGGCCGACGAACGCGACGATTCGCTCCAGCGGACCCTAGAAGGCAAGACGGTGGTGGTGACCGGCTCGCTCGAAGGTCTGAGCCGCGACGAGTCCAAGGAGGCCATCCTGAGCCGTGGGGGCAAAGCCGCCGGGTCAGTGTCGAAGAAGACGGACTACGTGGTCGTCGGGGCGAACGCCGGCACCAAAGCCGCTAAGGCCGAGGCGCTGGGGGTGACGGTCTTGAACGAGGCCCAGTTCGTTGAGCTGCTCGCGACCGGTGAGGTCGAGCAAATCCCCGCATCGGAGGAGGACGTGACGCAGGGGCAGGCCTAACAAGCAGCCCGGATGAGGGGTCAGGCGCGGATCGTCACCGGGGTGCCCAACGGAACGCCTACTCGCTCAACGAGGCGGATGATCTCGGGGTTCGGCAGCCGGATGCACCCAGAGCTGACGTCGGTGCCGACCAGATCGGGTTCGTTGGTGCCGTGGATGCCGATCACGCCTTCCCCACCGGCAAAATCCATCAGTACGTCCGAATAGCCGGAAAGACCGTAGGCGTAGGGGCCGTAGATTCCGTCGGGCTCTGGGGGTTGCAGCAATTCGGTGATGAAGTACTCACCACCGGGGGTTGGGCGGTCGGTGCGGCCCACGCCGACCGGGCTGCGCGTCACCTCGCGGTCACCCTTGGTCACCACGATCTCGTGCTTAGTGAGGTCGACGGTGATCGAGAAGTTGTGGCTGCTGAGCGTAATCTCGGACGAGCGCACCCAACCAGTGCTCCCATTCGGCCGCACGGGAAGTTGCACCTTGGTCCACGCGTCGCCAACCTGCAAGGCCAGCAGCACGAGCTGTCCAGTGATTCGATCAGCGCGATCGAGCACCTGTTCGGGAGTCCCGGGTGACCCGAGTTGATCAGGGTCCTGCGGTGTTGGATAGATCTTCAGCTTGTTGACCACGGAGCTGGCCACGATGGTCTGTGGTGCAGCGGATCCCGCGTTGGTAGTGGCCTCTGAATTGATCGCAGCGTCGTCGTCGCTGGGCTCTGGAATGACCGTTTGGCCCGCGTCGTCACGAGGGCTCGTAGCGTCCTCCGCTGCATCAGGTGTGCGTCCGGGGCTTTCGGGTGCACTTTCCTCACCTGAGCAGGCAGCGAGGGCTCCGCTTGCGGCGCCCACCAACGCTAGGCGCAAGATCGAGCGGCGAGGAGTGGCAAGGCGGGAAAGCATGGGCTGACCATAGCCGTCCAATCCAAGGGTCCGCCCGTGACGAATTTCATACGAAGTGCCCGCGTCGGTGTGGGCAGCGCCCGATCTGCACGAATCTCCTGCAGGGCACTGATCTCCCGGCATACCCGTTTTTGAGGAGCAGGACATGCGTAGATGGATTCCAACCCTTGGGGCCACGGCCCTCGCTTGCGGCGTCATGGTCAGCGCGCCGATTGCGAGCAACGCGGCCAGCCTCGATGTGACCTCTACGGTCGACAGCATCGATGCCGGCAGTTTGCGAGCGGCCATCATCGAAGCCAACGGTACCGACGGAGCAGACACCATCGCCCTTGAGGCCGGGTCGACCTACTCACTAAACGTCACCGGTGCTGGCGAAGACGCTGGGGCCACCGGCGACCTTGACGTCACTGGTGAGGTCACCATTGAAGGCAATGGGGCCACCATCGACGCCTCGGCG
>JBBSVB010000004.1:0-25238 GCA_038233875.1 Actinomycetales bacterium
AGGCCATCATCGGGTCCTTCGCGGCAGACCACGTCATCGCAGACCAAAGCGCGTTCCAACAGTGCGTGGCCGAAGCGGTGGCGGTCGCCCACACGGGAGTGCTCGTCACACTCGGCATCACACCGACCTACCCCGCGACCGGATTCGGTTACGTTCAGCCTGGTTCGGCATACCAGAACGGGGATGATCGCTACCACCGCGCGCGGTGGGTGCCTGCGTTTGTCGAGAAACCGCCGAAGGAGGTAGCCCAGGGCTACGTCGAGGCAGGCTACCTGTGGAATGCGGGCATGTTCGTGGTTCGGGCCAGCGTCCTGATGGCGATGATCGAACGCTGGGAGCCGGAGTTGGCCGCCGGTTTGCGCGCCATCGCGGAGGCACCGGACACCATCGAAGAGGTGTGGCCGGGCCTGCCTGCGCGCTCCATTGATCGAGCCATCGCCGAGCCCGCCGCATCCGCTGGCGACGTCGTGGTGGTGCCGGCGCGTTTTGGGTGGGACGACATCGGAGATTTCGCGTCCCTGGCTGACCACCTGCCGCCGTCGACGCTCCACCCTGGCCTGCGTGTGCTCGGCACCGAGGACAGGGTGCTCGGGCTCGACAGCACGGGCATCGTCGCCGCCCGCGGTGGGCGCACCGTGGTGGTGTTGGGCCTCCCCGATGCGGTCGTCATCGATACCGAAGACGCCGTGTTGGTCACGACCCGAGACCGAGCCCAGGACGTCAAAGCGATCGTCGATGCCCTCGCCCGCAGCGGTCGCGAGGATCTATTGTGACCACCGGGTCTAAGACGCAGGGCACCATGGCGCAGCGGCGCCGCCGCGATGCGCTGGCGCACCCGCTCTCCACGCAAAGTTCGTCCCGGCAGGCTGCCTCCGACCGGGTGCGGGTGGCCATCGTCACCGAGTCGTTCCTCCCCGCCTTGAACGGGGTCACGACCAGCGTCTGCAAAGTGCTGGAGTCTCTGAGCGCGGCGGGGCACGAAGCGCTCGTGATCGCGCCCGGCACCAGCCCGTGGAGCGCGACCGCGACGCCAGAGCGCTTCGCTGGTTTTCCGATTCACCCGGTGACCAGCCTGCCGGTGCGCCAATTTCGAGTCGGCTTGCCTTCATACGAGTTGGAAACCGTGTTGCACCGGTTCGGTCCCGACGTCGTGCACGTGTCCTCCCCGTTCATTCTCGGGGTGCGCGGCCTGACCGCAGCGCGGGCTCTGGGCCTACCCAGCGTGGCGATCTACCAGACCGATATGCCGAGTTACATCCGCCAGCACAGCGGCCCCGCAGGCAATCTCACCGCCCGCGCGACGTGGCGGTGGATTCGGCGCATCCACGCGCAAGCCGACATCACGCTGGCCCCCTCGACCTCTGCCCTTCGCGACCTGCAGGAGCACGGCATCGAGCGCACCGCATTGTGGGGACGAGGCGTGGACTCTGACCTGTTTCACCCGGACCGGGCCAGCGATGAGCAAACGCAAGAGTGGAGAGCCCGACTGGCTCCTCATGGCGAGATCCTGCTGGGGTATGTTGGCCGGTTGGCACCCGAAAAGGAGCTGCACCGCCTGATCGAGATCGGCACGATGCCCGGCGTGCGCTTGGTCTTGGTCGGCGAAGGCCCGAGCGAAGAGATGCTCGCCGATGCGCTGCCCACCGCGCACTTTCTCGGTCGGCGCGAAGGCATCGACCTCGCCCGTTGTTATGCCGCCTGCGACGCCTTCGTGCACACCGGCACCCGGGAGACGTTCGGTCAAACGCTGCAGGAGGCCGCAGCCTCCGGCCTGCCTGTGATCGCTCCGGCCCGAGGCGGGCCACTGGATCTCGTCGAGCAGGGGCGCACCGGCATTCTCTTCGACCCCGAGGTGCCGGGGGCCCTCGCCGCTGCCGCCTGCGAACTCATCGGCAGCGACCCCGTTGCCGGCGCCGCGCTACGGGGCCAGATGGGTCAGGCGGGCCGGGAGCGGGTCGTAGCCCGTTCGTGGCCCGAGCTCACTCGCCAACTGGTGGAGCACTACAGGGCGGCCATCTCAGCCCGTTCGCTCAGCCGGTAAAGGGATAGCGCTCGCCCACCCTCCACTCTGCGTCGGGGGTGAGCTCGTACAAGCACATTTCGCCGACCGTGAACGATTCGTCGACATCGTGGTACGTCGCGGCAAGGCGGTCCAAGATCTGCTCGCTCAGATCGTGCGCCAACGTGATGTGCGGGTGGAAGGCGAATGGCGATGGCGTGGACACAGGCCCGGAACAGACCTGTGCGTTGAGGTCAGCGCAGTCCTGCGCGCCGCGACCCACCGCGAGAAAGACCACGTCCGAAACCGGGCGGAACGTATCGGAGCCCGCGAGGCCGATATGCACCGGTCCCCTGGTGTGGGCGACGCCGCGCAGATGCTCGTCGAACGTCATGTGCTGGCGCGCGTCGATGATGGTCGGCGGTAGCAACGTGATGTGCGTGGGGATGGCTGCACCCAACTCATCGCCCACGGCCGCGCGGACGGCAGCGACCTGCGAACCGATGGGGTCGGGCACGACCAGCACGACTCCAACTGTCCTGGGTTCATCAGCCACAGCCGGTGACCTTACTCGCCTTCACCTAGACGCTCGCCTAGGGCGTCGCTTAGACCGGGGTCGGCTCGTGTAGATCGGCGACGATCGCGTTGAAGGTCTTGCTGGGACGCATCACCTCGGTGGCCACCTCTCGGTCTGGCAAATAGTACCCACCCAGATCCACGGATTGTCCTTGCGCACTAGCCAATTCATCGACGATCTGGTCCTCGTGCTCAGCCAAACGTTCGGCAATACTTGTGAAGGCGCTCGCCAACTCGGAGTCCTGGGTTTGCGCCGCCAACTCCTGGGCCCAATACAAAGCTAGGTAGAAATGACTGCCCCGGTTGTCGATCTCGCCGACCTTGCGACTCGGGGAGCGCCCCTGGTCCAGCAGCGTCCCGGTGGCTTTGTCGAGCGCCTCGGCCAAGACTTGGGCGCTGTCGTTGCCGGTGTGTTGCGCGAGGTGCTCCAGGCTGACCGCGAGCGCCAGGAATTCGCCCAGGCTGTCCCACCGCAGATGGGTCTCGGACAGGAGTTGCTGCACGTGCTTGGGGGCCGAGCCACCGGCACCGGTCTCGAACAAACCGCCCCCGCTGATCAGCGGCACCACCGAGAGCATCTTGGCGCTCGTGCCCAATTCAAGGATCGGGAACAGGTCGGTCAGGTAGTCACGCAGCACGTTGCCGGTCACCGAGATGGTGTCTTTGCCCTCGCGGATGCGGTCCAGGCTGACCTGAGTGGCCGCCACGGGGGTCATGATCGTGATGTCCAGACCGTCCGTGTCGTGATCGGCGAGGTACGCCGTCACTTTGGCGATGATGTTGGCGTCGTGCGCCCGGTCTTCGTCCAGCCAGAAGATGGCCGGCGAACCGGAGGCCTTCGCGCGGCCCACCGCCAGCGACACCCATTCGCGCACCGGCACATCCTTCGTCTGGCAGGCCCGCCAGATGTCGCCCGCCTCCACGTCATGCTCGAGCAGAGTGTCCCCGGCGGCGTTGACGACGCGGATGACGCCAGCGGATTCGACCTCAAAGGTCTTGTTGTGGCTGCCGTACTCTTCGGCGGCCTGAGCCATCAGACCGACGTTGGCCACCGAGCCCATCGTGGTGGGATCGAAGGCCCCGTGCGCCCGGCAGTCGTCCAACACGACCTGGTAGACCCCGGCATAACTGCTGTCGGGGATGACCGCGAGGGTGTCGGCGGGCGAGCCGTCGGGGCCCCACATCTGCCCGGACGTGCGGATCATCGCAGGCATCGAGGCGTCCACGATGACGTCGCTGGGCACGTGCAAGTTGGTGATGGCCTTGTCCGAGTCGACCATCGCCAGGGCCGGGCCGTCGCTGAGACCTTGATCGATGGCCGCCCGCACGTCATCGCCGAGGCCACCTTCAAGCGCGTCGAGCCCATTCAGAATCGAGCCCAAGCCGTTGTTCGGGCTTAAGCCCGCAGCAGCCAACTGCTCGCCGTACTCCTCGAAGACCCGCGGCAAGAAAGCTCGCACGGCGTGCCCGAACACGATGGGGTCCGAGACCTTCATCATCGTGGCCTTGAGGTGCAGCGAAAACAACACGTCACGCTCGGCGGCCAGGGCGATCTGCTCGGTCAGAAACGTGCGCAGCGCCTCGACCTGCATGACGGTGGCGTCAATGATCTCGCCGTCCAGCACCGAAATGCCGTCTTTGAGAGTCGTCTCAGACTCGTCCGTTCCGATGTGGACGATACTCAGGGTGTCGTCGCCCTCCATCACCACCGACGTCTCACTGTGCCGGAAGTCACCGGCGCTCATGGTGGCCACGTTGCTCGCCGAATCCGGGGACCACGTGCCCATCGAGTGCGGGTGCGCGCGCGCGAAGTTCTTCACCGATGCCGGAGCACGTCGGTCAGAGTTGCCCTGGCGCAGCACGGGGTTGACGGCGCTGCCCTTGACGGAGTCGTAGCGAGCTTGGGCGTCGCGCCCCGCCTCATCTGTAGGCGCATCCGGGTAGTCCGGCACCGCGAACCCGTGGCCCTGCAGCTCCGTTATAGCGGCCTTCAACTGCGGCAACGAGGCGCTGATGTTGGGCAGCTTCACGATGTTGGCCTCAGCGGAGTGGGTGAGCTCGCCGAGTTGGGCCAGCGCATCAGGCACCTGCTGGTCCGCAGGCAGGACGTCCGCACAGGCAGCAAGGATCCGCGAAGCCAGAGAGATATCCCGCGTCTCGACGTCAATCCCGGCGGTGGCGCAGAAGGCCTCCACGATTGGCTTGAGTGAGTGCGTGGCCAACATCGGGGCCTCATCGGTGACGGTGTACGTAATCGTGGACATCAGGCGCAGAACTCCTGGGGTGAGGGTAGGAACGGGTCGGCGTCGTAACTGGAGCCAGGCTATCGCGAGCGCACGCTGCTAACGTTCTGACCTGACCGCATACTCACTCTTCAGTTGGGATTCGAGACCGTGGACCGCACCCCCGTCACCGTGGCTGTCACTGGCGCAGCCGGCCAAATTTGCTACAACTTGCTTTTCCGCATCGCCTCGGGAGAGATGCTTGGCGCGGATACGCCCGTGCAGCTCCGGTTGCTCGAGATCCCCGATGCCCTCAAGACCCTCGAAGGGGTCGTGATGGAGTTGGACGACTGCGCGTTCCCGTTGCTCACGGGCGTCGAGATCGGCTCGGACCCCAACGTGATCTTCGAGGCCGTCAACGTTGCCCTGCTGGTGGGCGCTCGCCCCCGCGCCAAGGGTATGGAGCGAGCTGACCTGTTGGAAGCCAACGGCGGGATCTTCACCGGCCAGGGCAAGGCACTGAACGACCACGCCGCTGACGACATCCGCGTCACCGTGACCGGCAACCCGGCCAACACGAATGCGCTGATCGCGATGAACAACGCTCCTGACATTCCCCGGGAGCGTTTCAGCGCGCTGACCCGCTTGGATCACAACCGGGCGCTGGCTCAGTTGTCGCACCGCACCGGCAACCCCGTCACCGATATTACGAAGATGACCATCTGGGGCAACCACTCGGCTTCGCAGTACCCCGACGTGTTCCACTGCGATGTGGCTGGTCGCAACGCTGCCGACGTCATTGACGACCAGTCGTGGCTGGAAGACACCTTCATCCCTACCGTCGCCAAGCGCGGCGCCGCCATCATCGAAGCCCGCGGCTCGTCCTCTGCGGCATCGGCCGCTGCGGCCACCATCGACCACACCCGCGACTGGCTCGGCGGCACGACGATGAACGACTGGACCTCGATGGTCGTCTGCTCCGACGGGTCGTATGACGTGCCAGAGGGTTTGATGTCCTCGTTCCCCGTCACCACTGCTGCCGGCGAGTGGAGCATCGTGCCCGACCTAACGATCAACGATTTCTCGCGTCAGCGCATCGACGCCTCCGTAGCCGAACTAGCCGAAGAGCGCGACGCGGTGCAGGGCCTGGGCCTGATCAACTAACTGGCCTGATCAACTGACGCACCTGATCAGCTAGCGAATCACCAGGTTTGCGCTCAGAACCGCGGTTGCTGCGGCGAGCGCCACCATGAGCAGCACATCCCATAGGCGCGAGCGGACGATCAATCCGCCCGCTCGTGCCGCAGGGGTGACAAGCCGGATCAGCGCAGCTAGCGTGATCGTGATGGCCATCGAGTAGCCAAAGCTACGCAGCCCACCACTGATCAAGAACCCCATCGAGACCAGCAGCCCCAGCGGCAAAACCCACCAGGCACCAAGAGGCTGCATGATCCGCCACCCCCGGTGTTCATCGACCATCGCCTAGTTCGCCGCTCGCTCCGCGGCCTGGACCACATTGGCCAGCAGCATGGCGCGGGTCATCGGCCCGGCTCCGCCGGGGTTCGGCGAGAGCCATCCAGCGACCTCGGCGACGTCTGCGGCAATGTCCCCAGCGATCTTGCCGTCCCGACGGGCCACACCCACGTCAATGACTGCAGCCCCAGGCTTGATCATGTCGGCGGTGATGAGATCCGGCACCCCGGCGGCCGCCACCACGATGTCTGCGCGGCGCACGTGGGCCGCAAGGTCGGTAGTGCCGGTGTGGCACAGGGTGACGGTGGCATTCTCGCTGCGACGAGTCAGGATCAGCCCGAGCGGGCGCCCGACCGTCAATCCGCGGCCAATGACGACCACTTCGGCCCCGGCGATCGCCACGTCATGGCGACGCAGCAACTCGACCACACCCACCGGCGTGCACGGCAGCGGCGCAGCCTTGCCGAGCACCAGCGAGCCCAGGTTCATCGGGTGCAAGCCGTCGACATCCTTGATCGGGTCCACCCGCGACAACAACGCGAACTCGTCCAAGCCGGTCGGTTGCTGCACCAAGAAGGCGGTGCAGTCGTCGTCGGCGTTCAACTCGTCGATGACCGCCTCCACCTCGCTCTGGGTGGCCGTGGCCGGCAGTTCGCGGCGGATCGAAGAGATACCGATCTCGGCACAATCGCGGTGCTTGGCCCCCACATACCAGGTGCTGCCCGGATCCTCGCCGACCAGGATGGTGCCCAACCCGGGGCGGTGACCGGCCTGGGCCAACGCCTCCACCCGAGCGGCGAGTTCGGTCTTCATATCGGCCAGCACGGCCAAGCCGTCAAGTGTGCGCGCAGTCATGGACCGAACTCTAGCCATCGAGGGGGCTGCGGCGGCGCGTTCGACGCGCGGCGAGACCAGCCAGGACCGCTCCGCACAGGGTCATCGCCACCCCGAGCATGAAGGCGGCGTTGACGACGGTGGGTGCCACAGGGTTGGCGACGTCGAGCCCCACGCCCACACTGATCTGGCTTGTGACCGCGATCAGGCCAAAGACCAACACTCCCGTGTGTTGCACTGCCCACGCTGCGCCGGCAATGAAGAACACCCCACAAGGTCCTCCCAGCCACATCCACCAGGGCGCATCCCAGGTGCTCGGCGCAGATCCCCACACTGCTACCGATCCAGAGGCGTAAACCACAACCGCGACGACACTTGCCACGATCGCGACGGTGGCCGTCCCGACTCCGAAGTTGATCCACGCGGTGGCCATCGGGTCGCCGGTCACGGTGGTGACGTGACCGTTGAAGGCGTACTGCACTGAGCCGCCGAGGCCCACGGCAAACGCCAAGATCAGGGGGACGAGGGGCAACGCGGCGGTGCCCGCGCCTGCGGCGGTCTCGGCGGCCGAGGTGCCAGCAGAGGCCGCCACCGCGACGCCGCCCACTGCCACGATGGCCGCGACGATTCTCATTCGAGACAACGGCATCGCGGAGGCCGGTCCCAAGCCCGCTCGGTCCACCAGCACGGCGCTCGTGCCTTGCCCACCGATGACGGCGATCAAGAACGCGGCGACCCCGATCAGCGGCACGGCATACGTCTGAGTGGCGACCAAGAGCCCGCCGCCCACTCCCCCCAGCACCTGCCACCACCGCAACCGTCGGGCTCTCATGGCTGCTGGCACGGCCGCGAGGTGACGGCGAAAGGGACGCAGCACCAGCAAGGTACTCAAGAGCGTCAACCCGGTGGCAAAGCTGACTCCGGCTGCGGGAAAATGACCGATCGACTCGGCTAAGGCCCCGTTGATCCGAGACTGCACCGCCACCATCGCGCCGCTGATGACGGCGACGACAACCGCGACTGCGAAGGCGTCGACGCCTCGCGCTGCCGCGATCGCCTTAATGGGCAAAGTGGCGCGCGCCGGTGAAGTACATGCTGACGCCAGCAGTTTCTGCCGCGGCGATGACTTCTTCGTCGCGGATCGACCCACCGGGGGCTACGACGGCACGCACGCCAGCGTCTAGCAGCACCTGCAGTCCGTCCGCGAACGGGAAGAAGGCATCCGAGGAAGCCACGCTGCCTGCCGCCCGATCGCCAGCGCGACGCACCGCGAGGTGGCAGCTATCGACCCGGTTGACTTGCCCCATACCGATTCCGACGCTTGCACCATCGTTGGCGAGCAGAATGGCGTTGGACTTCGCGGCGCGGCAGGCCCGCCAGGCAAACGACAAATCGGCTAGCGTGGCCAGGTCCGCTTCGGGGCCTGCGACATGAGCCCAGCGGCTGGCCTTATCACCACCGTCGGCGAGCTCAGCGTCGATCTGGTCGCGACGCTGCATGAGCAATCCACCTGAGATCAGTCGGCCCTCCATCACAGGGCCATCCGTAGGGGCCGCCACCTTCAGGAGCCGCACATTCTTCTTCGACTGCAGCAGGGCCAGCGCCTCTGTGCCGAAGTCGGGAGCCACGATCACTTCGGTGAAAATCTCACTCAAGCTCGTGGCCATCGCCGCCGAGACCGTCTTGTTCGTTGCCACCACCCCGCCGTAGGCCGACACGGGGTCGCAGGCGTGCGCCCGCTGATGGGCTTGTGCAACGTCATCGCCCACAGCAATTCCGCAGGGGTTGGCATGCTTGATAACGGCTACGCACGGCTGGTCGCCGTGGTCGAACGCAGCGCGCAGGGCGGCGTCGGCGTCGACGTAGTTATTGTAGGACATGGCCTTGCCGTGCAGTTGCTCGGCACCTGCCACCCCCCTGCCTTCACCGAAGGGACCACCGGGGTTCGCGGTATACACGGCAGCGTCTTGGTGTGGGTTCTCGCCGTAGCGCAGCACGTCGGAGCGGTCCCAACTGGCGCTGACCCATGTCGGGAGTGCTGTTTCTCTGCGCTCAATCTGGGTGGCCATCCACGAGGCGACGGCTGCGTCATACATCGCGGTATGCCGAAAGGCCAAAGCCGCGAACCGCTGCCGCGCAGCGAGGGTGAAGCCCGACCCCGCGGCGGCCTCGGCCACCTCTGCGTAGGCGCCAGGGTCCACGACTACCGTCACGCTGCGGTGGTTCTTGGCGGCCGAGCGGACCATCGCCGGCCCGCCGATGTCGATCTGCTCGATGCAACTGGCCGGGTCTGCTCCAGAGGCGACGGTGTCCGCAAAGGGATAGAGGTTGACAACCAGCAGGTCGAACGCCTCGATGCCCAGAGCGTCAATGGACTCGACGTGGGCCGGGTTAATGCGGTCGGCGAGCAGGCCCGCGTGCACGCTGGGGTGCAACGTCTTGACGCGACCGTCGAGGCACTCGGCAAACCCGGTGACCTCCTCGACCGTGGTGACCGGCACTCCGGCCGCCGCGATCCGGGCCGCCGTCGACCCGGTGGACACCAGCGACACCCCGCAGGTGTGCAGGGCGCTGGCGAGATCTTCGAGACCGGTTTTGTCGTAGACCGAAATCAAGGCCCGGCGAATCGGACGGGAGGGTAGGACGGCGGCGCTCACGCGAGAGTGACCTTTCGACTGGACTGGGTGAAACCACCGGTGATGATGTCATGGGCCGACCGGATCAGCAGATCTCGCTCGACGATTTTGATCCGCTCGTGCAGCGTCTCTTCGGTGTCGTCGGCGCGGATCGGGACCGCGCGCTGGGCGACGATCGGGCCAGTGTCGACCCCGGCATCAACGAGGTGCACGGTGGTGCCGGTGACACGCGCACCGTAGGCCAACGCATCGGCCACCGCGTGCGCGCCCGGGAATGCCGGAAGCAAAGCCGGGTGAGTGTTGAGCACGGTAAAGGCCTCGAGCACTGACGGGCCGAGGACTTTCATAAAGCCCGCGCTGATCACCCAGCGGTGAGCCTGCTTGGCTGGCTGAGCGTCTTGCGCACTTGGCAGGAGCGCGTTCAGGTGCCCCGAGAGGGCGATGTCCCACTGTTCGCGCGTCGGGTAGTCCCTCACCGGGCAGACAACCGTCGCGATGCCCGCGCGCTCGGCACGCCGTAGTCCTTCTATCCCGGCGCGATCGGCACCCACGCCGACGATCTCCAGCCCGTATTCGGGGTCGCTGGCTGCCTCGATGAGCGACTGCAAAATGCTGCCACTGCCGGAGACCAGCACCACCACGGGGACGCGCTTGCCCTCAGGCACGTTGCTGGCTCACTGTCATTGATCGGTGCCGAGTGCGTCCCGACAGGTCGCACTGCAACACACGAAGGTACGCCCCGAGAGAATGCCGATGGTCAGTCCACTGACCAGGCCCGCTGCCGCGTGCTCCCACGCGAGACTGCGTGACGTGTGATCGTCGACGCCCATGCGCCCGAGACTACAGGCGAGCGTGACTACAGGCGGCGGCGAAGCACGTGCATTGCGGTGACGACGACGATCGCCCCGCCCAGTAGTTGTGCCATCAGGGCCCCCGTAGCCAACAGCGGGTCCGTGCCGATGGTGCCCAAGCGTCCCGGCGTCAGGCTGCCGGTGGCGAGCCAACTCAACACCAGCACCGCGAATCCCACCCACGTACACGCAGAGAGGGCGACCCGAGCCTTGGTCCACCACGACGCCAATCGTGGGGCCGAACGGGCACTGCGCAAGCCCAACCACGCTCCGACACCGACAGGAAAGATGACGACCAGCCATGCCCACGTTGGCATCGCGCCAGGCTCCGGCAGGGCCGCAAGAATAGGGATCAACGGAAGGTCTCCGGACGTCGTCCGTTCCCAGCCCACGTGAACCGTGCCCAAGGTCATCCCGGCACCACTGGCCCACCCCAACGCCCACACCATCAGGTTGGGCAGCATGAGAAGTTGGCCCAGCGTCAGCACCGCGACACCCACTGGCCCAGCGTCCAGGGCTGCATACAGCGTCTCGATCCGGGCGACCCGCATCGTGATCAGCGCCACCACGATCAGCAAAGAGCCCACGGCCAGAGCCGCCAACGCTTCGCCCGCAGGGGCTAGGCCACGGCGCGCCAACACGGGTATTTGGAGCGTCAGCCACCGCAGCGCGCGCGCGATCGTCGGGTTCTCTTCGCGGCGGTGTTCGCGGATCAACGCCAGCGCAATGCCTGCGGCTGGCACCAGCACCAGCCCAGGCGCGGCCAAGGCGAACGGTGCGCCAGTGGCGCTTAGCTCCGAGCCGAGGCAGATCGCGAGCCCGACCACCAGGTAGCCGAACACGAAGGCCGCGAGGTCGTTGCCGCGCACGCCGTGCCACGCGGCACGAAACTTTTTGATCGTGGCGGGCCGGGTTACGACCGCCTCATCGGTCAGGACGTGCCTGGCGGCATACCTGCATAGCAGGATGGGCAGGGCCGTGAGTAGCAGCGGCGTCACTTGCACCGACACCTCAGCGGCATCGATGACGCCTCGGTGAGCGAGCGCCCACCCTCCTGCGGCTGTCCCCAGCGCTTGGCCCGCAGAGACCGTCGACAGGGGATCGGCAAACCAGGCCACCAGCACGGGAACGGCGATGACCAGCCAGCCGACGAGGGCGGCTAGTCCCCCGGCGACCATCGCACTGCCTAATGCCCCGAGACGAGCAGGCGAATACCACGCAGCACCACGGCTAGTGGGCGACGAAACACCGCGAGGGACTTTGGTGGGCCGGTCTTGGACAGTCATAGCGTCCCTATCGTCGCTGGCGCTACGCCACAAATAGCGTAGGCGCACCGCAGCGCCACCGCTGATCTAGCGGTGGCGCTGCAGTGCTCGCTCACGAGTTCTTCGGCTACATACTGGCGATGAGCTCTCGCATCAACTCGGCAGCCTGCGAAGGCGTCTTACCGACCTTGACCCCGGCGGCTTCCAACGCTTCCTTCTTGGCCTCTGCGGTGCCCGAGGAGCCGGAGACGATCGCACCTGCGTGGCCCATCGTCTTGCCCTCCGGCGCAGTGAAACCGGCGACGTAGCCCACGACGGGCTTGGTGACGTGGTCCTTGATGTAGTCGGCGGCCCGCTCTTCCGCGTCGCCGCCGATCTCGCCGATCATCACGATGGCCTCGGTCTCGGGGTCTTCCTCGAAGGCCTTGAGACAGTCGATGTGCGTGGTTCCGATGACCGGGTCGCCGCCGATCCCGACGCACGTAGTGAAGCCGATGTCGCGCAACTCGAACATCATCTGGTAAGTCAACGTCCCGGACTTGGAGACCAAGCCGATACGACCGGAGGTGGTGATGTCGGCCGGGATGATCCCGGCGGTGGACTGCCCGGGGCTAATCAAGCCGGGGCAGTTGGGGCCGATCAGACGGGTGGCCCCTGAGGCCGAGGCGTAACTGTAGAACTCGGCGGTGTCCTTGACGGGAACGCCTTCGGTGATGACAACAGCAAGGGGTATGCCGGCATCGACGGCTTCGACGACGGCCGCCTTGGTGAACGCGGCGGGCACGAAGATAACCGACACGTTGGCACCGGTGGCCTCGATGGCCTCGGCCACCGAGGTATAGACGGGCACCGAGACGCCATCGGCGAAGTCGACACTTTGGCCCCCCTTCTTGGGGTTGACTCCGCCGACGACGCTTGCCCCTGAGGTCAGCATGCGTTGGGTGTGCTTGCGCCCCTCACCGCCGGTCATGCCCTGCACGATGATCTTAGAATTGTGGTCGAGAAAAATCGCCATGTCGTGTGTCCTTGTCCTCAGCTGGAGTGGTTGGCGGCGAGTTCGGCGGCCTTGCGGGCGGCACCGTCCATGGTGTCGGCCAGGGTCACCAACGGGTTGTTGGCTTGGGCCAAGATCGCGCGGCCTTCGTCGACGTTGTTGCCGTCGAGGCGCACCACCAGCGGCTTGGTGGCCGCGTCGCCGAGCAATTCGAGAGCCTGCACGATGCCGGTAGCGACCTCGTCGCACGATGTGATGCCGCCGAAGACGTTCACCAGCACCGACTTCACCTGCTCATCGCCCAGGATGACGTCTAGGCCATCGGCCATGACCTGCGCGGACGCGCCGCCACCGATGTCGAGGAAGTTCGCGGGGGTGGCTTTGGGCTCGCCCCCTGCCGCCAAGTCCTGACCGGCGTAGGCCACCACATCGAGGGTCGACATCACGAGACCCGCGCCGTTGCCGATGATGCCGACGTTGCCGTCGAGCTTCACGTAGTTCAACCCCTTAGCTTTCGCCTTGGCCTCTAGCGGGTCGCTGGCACCTTCATCCACCAGCGCTGCATGGCCCTCGTGGCGGAAGTCCGCGTTCTCGTCCAGGCTCACCTTGCCGTCGAGGGCAATAATCGTGCCGTCTTCGGTCTTGACCAGCGGGTTCACTTCGACCAGTGTGGCGTCTTCCTCGCGGTAGACCACCCAGAGTTTCTAGAGCACATCGGCGATGGCGGCTGCGTCGACTCCTTCGAAGCCCGCCTCGCCGGCGATCTTCGCGGCGACGTCGTCGTCGATGCCGACCAGCGGGTCGACAGCCACGCGGGCCAACGCTTCGGGGCGCTCTACGGCCAACGTTTCGATCTCGACGCCACCCTCGCGACTGCACATCGCCAAGAGCGTGCGGTTCGACCGGTCAAGGAGAATGGAGAAGTAGTACTCCTCCTCGATTTTGGCGCCGGCCGCGATCATGACTGTGCCAACCGCGTGGCCCTTGATGTCCATACCCAGGATCTGCTCGGCGGCCTCGGCAGCCTCGGCGCTGGTCTTCGCTAGCTTCACGCCGCCGGCCTTGCCTCGCCCGCCGGTCTTGACCTGCGCTTTGACGACGACTACGCCACCGCTGTCGGCACCGACCCTCGTCGCCACCTCCGCGGCGCTCGCTGCATCCGTGATCACTTCTGCGGGCAGGACGGGCACTCCGTGCGCCTCGAACATATCCCGGGCTTGATACTCGAACAGATCCACGTGTCATTTTCCGATCGTTGAAGTTGGAACATGATTTGACCGTGCGGCGCAGGTCGCTTTCAGCACAGCGCCACAGCGCGAAGCCTTAGGTGTGCGCGAGTTCGTTGTGGACCCACGCGGTGATGTCGGTGGTCGTGGCACCGGGGGTGAAGACCTTTGCGACACCCATCTGCGTCAGCAGGGGTATGTCGGCCTCCGGAATAATGCCCCCGCCGAAGACAACGATGTCGGCAGCATCCTTGGCTTTGAGCAGATCAATGACCTTTGCGAATAGCGTCATGTGTGCCCCGGAGAGCACCGACAACCCCACCGCATCGGCGTCCTCGGCAATGGCCGCTTCGACGATCTGCTCGGGCGTCTGGTGCAGTCCGGTGTAGATCACCTCGACACCCGCATCGCGCAGCGCCCTCGCGACCACCTTTGCCCCCCTGTCATGACCATCTAGACCTGGCTTGGCCACGACCACTCGCAACGGTGAGGAGGACATGCCTGGCAGGTTAGCGCACAGCCGACTTCCGGCACAGATTGGACGAAATGTAACGATGCGGTAACATCGCGATATCCAACGCTTCGGATCTTGAACGCGCCGTGAGAAAAACCGCGACGAAGCGAAAGTTATCAACACCCAACACCATTCGAGGTTCCCTGTGCCCGCTGCCGATGGCCAAAACCGGCTTGAGCGTCACCGCTCGCAGTCCCTGTACTCACCCGACCACCGTGCCCAACCGGGCTGGACGCCGCCACCGAAGCCCGTCGCTACAGATGAGACCGTGCTCTCCTCGGCGACTCTTCTAGTGCGTCCGTTGCCCAGCAAAGCGTCCGGAACCAGCCTCCACACGCGCGCTCAGTTCCGACGCGACCGCAAGCGTATCGCTCGTCAGAGGCTGCTCTTCCGTGTCGCTCCCGGGGCCATAGCAGCGACAGTCTTAGTGGGCACGGGCGGTTTAGCCGGAAGCAACTCGGTGGCCGCCGGCACCACACCACTGACCTCACAGGTCGTGTCCATGGTCAATTTCAGCAGCACCACCTCTAGCGCCCTAGACACCCACGTTGCTAGAAACGTCGCACCATCGTTAAGCAAGAACCTCAACGTGGCGCTCACCGAGACGTCGGACGTTGCTGCGACGGTTCCCGACCAGGCTGCTGATGCACTCAGCGAGGTGGCCGAGCTTGCCGAGCGCACGGGCGCAGAGGTGACGGAGTCGGTCACCCCGGTAGAGGTCGAAGAGCCTAAGGCCCCAAGCCGCGAAGATGCACAGACGTCCGCATCCCGGAACGGAACACGCTCGGCCGACTCATCTTCGAGCACCACCTCCGCTGGGTATGCCGCGCCCATCACCGGCGCCACCATCACCTCCGGGTACGGGATGCGCTGGGGTCGGATGCACAACGGAATGGACTTCGCCGCACCGACCGGTCACCCGCTGAACGCCGTCGGCTCAGGCACCATCACCAATGGCTACTCGGCCAACGGTCGTGGCATCTACGTTGATCTCATGCTTGATGATGGCACCCTCATTTCGTACGGTCACATGTCGTCGTCGCTGGTGTCCGACGGCCAACGGGTCGGGGCCGGGGACGTCATCGGACTGGTCGGCAACACGGGGCGCAGCTTCGGCGCCCACGTGCACATTGAGGTGAGCCTGCCGGGTGGCACAAAAGTCGACCCGCAGCCTTGGTTGGTCCAGCATGGCCTGCTGTAACTAGAGTTTTTCCAGGGGTGCAAACCTCAGCAGCAGCCGCTTGACGCCGCTGTCACCAAAGTCCACGTGAGCCATAGTGTTGTCGCCAGTGCCTTCGACCCGTGCGACCGTGCCCAGACCAAAACTGTCGTGAGTGACCCGATCCCCGGCCACCACCGATACGGGTGCGCCTGGCCCCTTGCCTCGCCCGGCCCCCCTCGGGTTGAGGCGGACGACGTCTGAGCGCGACGAAGCACTGCCACGACCGGCAAAACTGGCCCGATCAGCGTCGGTGCGCTCCCAGGTCAACAGCTCTGCGGGGATTTCGTCCAAGAACCTCGACGGCGGATTCCACTGCGGCGAGCCAAACGCCGACCGGCTTCCGGCCCTGGACAGATAGAGCCGCTGGCGAGCTCGGGTGATCCCGACGTAGGCCAGGCGGCGCTCTTCCTCCAGCTCGGAAGGGTCGTTCAGTGATCGCATATGCGGGAAGGTGCCGTCTTCCAGCCCGGTGAGGAACACGACCGGAAATTCCAAACCCTTGGCCGTATGCAGCGTCATCAGGGTGACCACCCCGCCCTGGTCACCGTCTTCGCTAGGAATCTCGTCGGCATCAGCAACGAGCGACACCTGCTCCAAGAACTCCACCAGCGTGCCTGAAGGGTAGTTCTCGTCGAACTCACGGCCTACCGCCACCAACTCGGCGAGGTTCTCCACGCGGGTTTCGTCTTGCGGGTCCGGGCTGGCGCGCAGCCCGGCGATGTATCCGGAGGAGTCCAAGACGGCCTCGACCAGGTCGCCGACCCCGCGCCTGGGGTCGGCGGCCACCTCACGCACGGTCTCCAGCAGCGTGGTGAACGCCTTGATCGCGGCCACTGAACGCGTGGCAATCCCCGGCGCGTCATCCGGTCGACCCAACGCCGCGACGAACGGAATCCGCTCCCGGGTGGCCAGCGCAGCCACGCATTCGACCGCCCGGTCACCGATACCCCGCTTGGGCACGTTAATGATCCGGCGCACGTTGACGTCATCGGCCGGGTTGGCGATCACCCGCAGGTAGGCCAGCGCATCTTTGACTTCGCGGCGCTCGTAGAACCGCGTTCCGCCGACCACCTTGTAGGGCACACCGGTGCGGACGAGCACCTCCTCGAGCGCACGCGATTGCGCGTTCGTCCGGTAGAAGATGGCGACATCCGCAGGCCTCACCCCGTGCTCGTCGCCGAGCGAGTCAATGCGACCCGAGACAAATGAGGCCTCGTCGTGCTCATCGTCTCCGACGTACCCCACGATCTGCGCCCCCGAGCCCGCATCGGTCCACAGACGTTTGTCCCGGCGGCTTCCGTTGCGCGAGATCACCGCGTTGGCCGCGGCCAAGATGGTCTGCGTCGAGCGGTAGTTCTGCTCGAGCACGATGGTTGTGGCGTGCGGGTAGTCCTGCTCGAACTCTACGATGTTGCGAATCGATGCCCCACGGAAGGCGTAGATCGACTGGTCGGCATCCCCCACCACACACAGCTCGGCGATCGGGATATCGGCTTCAGTTGGCTTGCTATCGGCACGCGAGACGCTGCCGACGAGCTCTTTGATCAGCATGTACTGGGCGTGGTTGGTGTCTTGGTATTCGTCGACCAGCACGTGCCTGAAGCGTCGGCGATAGTGCTCGCGCACCCCCGGGAAGGCCTGCAAGATGTTGACCGTCATCGAGATGATGTCGTCGAAGTCCAGCGCGTTCGCCGAGCGCAGCCGCTGCTGATACGCGGTGTATGCCGAGGCGACCATCCGCTCGTAGTGGTTGTTGCCCACGGCAGCAGCAAAAGACTCTTCGTCGACGAGCTCGTTCTTAGCCGAGGACACCTTGGCCAAGAACGCGCGCGCCGGGTAGCGCTTGGGATCCAAATCCAGGTCCCGAATGACCATCGCCATCAGCCGCTGGCTGTCTGCGGCGTCGTAGATCGAGAAGGTGGACTTCATCCCGATCGTCGTCGCCTCGCGGCGAAGAATGCGCACACATGCGGAGTGGAAGGTCGACACCCACATGGCTCGCGCTCTAGGCCCGACCAGGTCAGCGACCCGTTCGCGCATCTCGGCAGCGGCCTTGTTGGTGAAGGTGATTGCCAAGATTTCGCCCGGTTGGGCGCCGCGCTGATCGAGTAAGTAGGCGATGCGGTGGGTCAGCACCCGGGTCTTGCCCGACCCCGCGCCAGCAACGATCAGTAGCGGGCTGCCCTCGTGCGTGACGGCCTGGCGCTGCGGGGGATTGAGCCCCTCGAGAAGGTCCTCGACGCTGCGCACACCGGCCCGCGCCCAGCTAGACCCCGCGCCACTCTTGCGACCCGGCGCTGCATCGCCCCGGCGGGCCCAGTCAGGCACCCCGGTCGCGTCAACGCCTGCCGAGGGGGCACCGAAGTCGGGCAGTGGGACGTTATCGAACAGACTTGCCATGATGAGGTGATTCTAGGCGGGAGGGCTGACTAGCCTCCCACCGCCGCGCCACGACAGTCTGCACAGCAACACACAAGAAGCAACGCATACTCTTGGCGAGTGATTCGCGCAGCCACCCCCGACGACATCCCCGCTTTGCTTGAGCTCGTTGCCGAGCTTGCGGCATACGAGAAGGAGCCCGAGGCGGCCACCGCCACGCTTGAGCACTTCCGTGCGGCGCTCTTTCCGCAAGGCCGCGACGCGGCGGCGACCGCATTCGTGGCGACCGAAGACGGCGCGGTTGTAGGCATGGCCATCTGGTTCGTGACGTTCTCGACGTGGACCGGACGCCACGGCCTGTGGCTCGAAGACCTGTACGTGCGCCCCACTCATCGCGGCAGTGGCATCGGGGCGCAGTTGATGTCGGCGATGGCGGGCGTGTGCATCGAGCGCGGATACCCCCGGATGGAGTGGACGGTGCTCGACTGGAACGCCCCCGCTATTGAGGTGTATCACCACCTCGGCGCCGAGCCCATGAGCGAGTGGACCACCCAGCGACTGACCGGGTCGGCGCTGGCCGACCTCGCCGCTCGGTGATCGCCCTAGCGGCCAAGGCCGTAACCGCGACTGCCGTGACTACTGCGCCTGCCGCCCCCGGCACGGACTACTTGGACGGGTGGACGGTGCTGGCGCTGTCGGTGTCGCTGCTCGTAGCGGCGGCCTGTCTGATCGCGGGACTGCGCGGTGCGGCCCCCGGCTCGTTGACTATCACTGCGACCGTGCTGCTACAGCTCACGATGCTCGGCTACCTCGCGCGGTATGCCGCGGCGCTGGCCGGTGGTCAGTCCTCCGTCGGTCCGGCCTGGGAGTTGTGGGCGTACCTGGTCACGGTGGTCATGTTGCCCGCAGTGGGGCTAGCTTGGGCCAAAGAGGAGAAGTCGCGCTGGGGGACGCTGGTCTTGGCGGTGGTGGCCTTCGTCGCCGGGGTGATGTGCGCCCGCGTGGCCCAGATTTGGTATGGCGTAGGCCTGGGATGAGCAGGCGCTCAACTGCGAATACACGCACTCAAGGGCCGGGGCGCGTCATCCTCGCTTTGTACGTCGTGTTCGTCATCGGCACCGTGTCCCGGGCCACGGCACAAATACTGACCGACTTCGAACGAGCCCCTCTGGCCTATACGTTGTCGGCCATCGCCGCAGCAATCTACGTCGTGGCCACCGTCGCGCTAGCCCTGCCCGGCACCCGGGCCTGGCTGGTCAGCGTGGTGGCCATCAGCATTGAGCTCATCGGAGTTCTCAGCGTTGGGACATGGAGCTTTGTGAAGCCGGAGCAGTTCCCCGAGGCCAGCGTCTGGTCCCACTACGGGCAGGGTTACCTCTTCATCCCTTTGGTGCTGCCCATGATCGGTTTGTGGTGGCTGGCTAGGACCAGATCACCGCAACCGCAGCGTTAAGCATCGCTATGCCGCCAGCTGCGTGCACCATCGGTGGCGCTACATTCTCCTTGCGGCGCGCCTTCGCGGCACCCTTCTCGACCAGGTAAGCGGCGACGAGCGCAAGCAGCAACTTGACCCCGATCTTGACCTGGTTCAACTCGTAGTCCAGCACCGCCTCGGCCAGGCCGACCATGACCAACCCGGTGATAATTTGTGCTCGCGCACCCCAAACCATCACCGCGCTCGCCACCAACGGTGCCGAAGAGGACTGGCGGGCCACTACGGCGAAATAGCCGCCGATCAGCGCCGCAAGACCCAGCACGTGGAGATACACCAGCACGTCATACACAGTGTCCATAGGCGCACCCTCTCACTGGCGAGCGCGTAGAGCCGCGCGCAGCACCGCAGCGCCCCACGCTTGCACCGGTGGGCCGGACTCCCACGCGGCAACGTCGACCCAGGCCGCCGAAGCAGTCGACCCACCCACGTCGTGCACCACCGGCTCGGTCGGCTCCGGGGATCTGGCGGTGTAGATCAACCGGAGGGGGTGGTAATCCTCGAATCGGCCACTCGGCGCGCGCCCGACCCAGTGATCGCTGTCCACGGCGTGGGCGGCGGTGATGTCGATGCGCTGACCGGTCTCCTCCCAGACTTCGCGGTGCACCGCCTCCAGAGGGTCTTCGCCTTCGTCCATGCCCCCGCCAGGAAGTCCCCACAACCCCGAGCGCGCGTCGGTAAACGACGTCAGCAACACGCACTCGACCTGGTCGACCTCCGCCGTGACGACCGCATACGTCGCGAGCCGTTGGAAGGGGTAGGTGCGCTCCCCAGGGGTCACCGAGTAGCGCAACACCACTTCGCTGGTGCCGTCGCCGGTAACCACGCGGTCAGCGCCGACCCAGGTGGGCTCCCATCCTGCCGTCGCCAAGGTGCGCCCCGGGTCTTCGCCGTGAGTTAGCACCGCGTCGGTGCGCACCACGTCGTCAGCGGTGCGGGCTTCGATCCGTGCTCGCATCTTCCTGCCTTCCCATCAACGAATAGGTATGCAGCGTGTCGCGCGCCACACGCGGCCAGTCGTGCGCCGCCAGGACGTGCTCACGGTGGTAGGCCGACATGGCCCGCAGCCGCTCGCGATCGCTCAGGAGCGCACACAAGCGCTTGACCATATCGGCATCGGAGGTGGCCAAGACACCGCCCAGGCTGTCCTTCACGATGTCGGCGACCCCGCTGCCGGCATACCCCGCGATGGGCAGTCCCGCAGTGCGCGCTTCCAGGGCCGCGATTCCGAACGCTTCTCGACGACTGGCTGCCACATAGAGGTCGGCGCGTCGGTAGATCTCCAGGAGGTCTGTGCGAGGCACCCGGCCAGGTAGGTCGACCCATGCGCGCATTGACGAGCGCGCCACGACCTGCTGCAGCGGGGCCAGCCACGGACCGTTTCCCAGAATGGTCAACGTAGGGCGCTGCTCGGGGGTCATCGCAGCGCGAACGCGGGCCATCATGGCGATCAGCGCGCCGGGACGTTTGCGCACCGCGAACCGCATAGCGCTGACCAGGTGGGCCGGGCCATCGTCGGTGGGGTGCGGCGGGGGTCCATCGGGTTGCCACCGCGCCAGGTCCAGCCCATTGCGCAGCACCCTCACGTGGGGTCGGTGCACGACCTGGGCCACCTGCGCTGCGGCCACAGTCGAGACCGCTGTGGGCACCGCACCGCCGTCCACCCACGCCCGCCACGACGCAGCGAGCACCCTCGTGGCCGGTGAGCCCGCGACCAGGCTGTGCCAGGTCAACACCGTCGGGGTGCCTTGCTCGACCGCGATCGAGGCCGCCTGATGGGCAAAGGGGGCCACGATGCCCATATGGACGTGCACCACGTCGGCACCACGCAGAAGGGATTTCAAGGCCGGCCCGGCCCACGGATTGATCGGCACCCCCAACGGCACCGGCGGGATGAGCCGCAGGAGCCCGACCTCTGGCTCCCCCGGCGTGGCCGTGATGACGCGCACGGCGTGACCGGCCGTGCGCAGGTGCGCCGCGAGGTCGCCGACGTGGACCTCGATGCCCCCCAAGCGGGGCGCGTAACAGTCGGAGACCAGCGCGATCAACACGCCCCATAGCGTGCCACGTCCCGTATAGTGATCAGCGGTGCCGCGGGGGCGCCTCCGCACACTGTCGACGACCAGGGACACATCCATGCTGAGTTGCTCATCGTGAGTCGCCGATGTGTCGTGGCAGTCAATGCCCATCCCGACGACGAAGCGATCCTGATGGGCGGCACCCTGGCCCGCCTCAGCGCGGAGGGTCACCGAGTGGTGCTGGTGACCGCAACCGACGGGGATGCTGGGCCAAGCTGCGCCGAGTATGCCGTGGGTGGGCTCGGCGCACGTCGACTCCTTGAGTTGCGGGCCAGCGCGCTGGCCTTGGGCGCGGCCGAGGTCATCGACCTCGGCTACGGCGACAGCGGGATGGGCCCCGAGTCATTGCGGCCCTGCGGCGGCCGCGCGCGTCTGCATGCGGTGGACGTTGCCGAGGCTGCCACGCGGGTGGGGGCGATTTTTCACGAACAGCAGGCCGATGTCGTCATTGGTTACGACGAGGCTGGGGGGTACGGTCACCGCGATCACGTCCAGGTGCACCGCATCGTGCGCCGCGCCGTGCACGACCTCCCTCACGTGCGCCTATTCGAGGCAACGGTCCCCCGAGAGCCCATCCTGCGGGCGGTGCGGATAGGACACCGGATGCATCTGCTCGGCGATTTCGATCCGAATGAATGGGCCGGTGCCTTCACCCCCAGCGCGTCGATCACCCACCGGGTCGACGTACGAGACCACATTCACGCCAAACGGGCTGCGATGGCGGCGCACCAATCGCAGGCCAGCTCCGCTGGAGGCCGCAGCCGCAGTCTCGCGCTCACCCTTTCGGTGCCGACCCCCCTGCTGCGCCATGCGGTCGGTCGCGAGTTTTTCGTCGAGCCACGCCGCGCCACGTCGCCTCCGGCACCGGCCGACGCCTTCAACGACATCGTGCATAGTGGCACCGTGAGCAGCCCGCAGAAAGGTCAGCATGAGTGAAGCGACGACCACACCGTCGCCCGAGCCCGACCCCTCTGCGGGTGCGGCGCTGAACTCGATCGGGGTCAAGGAAGTACTGCAGTCCTTGATTGGATTCTCGATCGCCATCCTGCTCTTGGTCTACGGGTTGCCCCGCATCGCCGGGACCACATGGCCGCAGATCCTTGACCAGATGCAACTGGTTGGGGTCGGATCGGCCCTGGCTATGGGGGCCCTATTGCTGGCGGGCCTCTACTGCTACACGTTCACGCTGATCGGTTCGTTGCCCGGTTTGTCGCACCTGCGAGCGCTCATGGTCAACGCCGCCGGGTCGATGGTGAGCAATATCTTGCCCGGCGGCGGGGCGGTCGGTGTGGCGCTGAGCTACGTCATGTTCCGCTCGTGGGGATTCACCCGGCGAGCCATCTCTACGTCGATCGTGGTGACCTCGATTTGGAACTTGTTGGCCCGATTGACGCTGCCGGTGCTCGGCGCTCTTGCAGTCATCTTGGGCCCCGTCGATGCGCCTCGACCGGTGGCAGTTGCGGCGTTGATCGCCACCGCGATCGGCTTGTTGTTCATTGGCTTCTTTACTGGACTGGTTTACTCAGATCGATTTGCCCGGGAAGTGGGAGGAGCCGTCACGACGTTGGCGAAACCACTGGCCAAGAGGTTCCCGCGCCTCGCCACGCTGGATTCGTTGATCGAAGACCAGCGGTCCCGCATCCACGACGTCGTGCGCCACGGAAGCATCAGGATGACGCTGGGGCTCGTCGGAATGTTTGGTTTCTTCTTCATCCTCTACTGGGTGTCGGCCCGCTCCGTCGGCATGGAACTTGCGGTGGTTCCGTTGTTTGCGGCGTACACCTTCCGCCAGTTCCTCACCGTCGTCGCAATCACGCCAGGGGGGCTCGGCGTCACCGAAATAGGCACCGCTGGCATCCTGGTCGCCTTCGGGGCCGACCCGGCTTCGGCCTCGGCTGCCGCCCTGCTGTATGCGGTGTTCACGCACCTGCTTGAAGTCCCGCTGGGAATTACCGCGTGGGCGGGATGGCTCATCGGGCGCAAGAGAACCGCTCGACGGGCAGCCTCCGGCTAGTTGGCGCGCGCGCTGGAGACCAGTCGTGACACTTGCCGCCCGTGTGCTTCTTGGGAGGTGGAGTCGTCGATGATGCCGGCGATGAAGTCGCCGGTCACGGCGCGGCACGCAATCTCGAGCAGCCCATCAGCCAAGGTCGGATTCGAGGGCAGCACCGGGCCGTGCAGGTAGGTCGCCACCACGTTGTGTATCCGCGCACCTTCGACCTTGTCGATGCGGTTGTTGCCGAAGCCGCTCAAGACCGTCCCAAAGGGGCGCTGGCCCTCGCCTAGGGCGGTGGAGCCGGAGTGGTTTTCGTAGCCCACGACCTTCCCGAACTCGGTGTCCAGCACGACCGGCCCGATCATCCGGGTGTCGTTGCCCTGTGTGGTCACGTCGAGGATGCCCAGACCAGGCAGGATTTTGCCCTCCAGTGTGGTGAAAGCCTTGCCGAAGAGTTGGTACATCCCACAGACCATCAGCATCGGGATGCCTGCCTCCGCCAGATCGCGCAGTCGATCGGCTTGGGCGTCAAGGTCTTGGGTGACCCGCACCTGGCCCGAGTCTTGCCCGCCGCCGCCCAGGATGACGTCGGCCCTCTCGGGCCAGATGTCCCCTGGGGCGTGGTCGTGCACCACCGGGGTGTACCCGTGCCAGCGCAACCGAGCCGCCAAACAGCGCGTGTTGCCGAGGTCGCCGTAGATGCTCATCTCGCGGGGGTAGAGGTGGACGAGGTGGATCTCACCCTTACTGGGTTGACTCATCCCTGCTCCTCTCCAAAGCGGGTCACGTCGTAGGTCATCGCCAACCGTCGGCGCAGATGCATCATCGCGGTATACGTGCAGAACAGTCGGGTCGGCTCCCCTACGTGCTCTTCCAGGAAGGTGTCCAGAGCGACGTCTAATTCAGGTTCGGTAGCGATCACTGGCACGTCGTCGTACTGCAACCGAAGCGCCATGTCCCAGCCCCGCACCCCGCTGGTCATCGCGACACCGCGCTCTCGCAGGCTGGCGAACGACACGTCATACAGCCAGGAGACGTCGCGACCGTCGGCGTAGTTGTCGTTGATCGCGATCATCGTCGCCTCGGGCGCCGAGTCGTAGGTGCCGAGCGCCACAGTGAATCCGGCTGGATTCTTGACCAGCACCAACTCCAGCGGTGACCCGTTGATGTCGATGACCTCGCCGCGTCCGAATGGCGGCTCCACCGCCGAGAGGGCCGCAAGGGTGGTGGACGCAGCGAAGTCGCCCTCGAGCACCACGCGGGCCATCGTGCTGGCTGCGGTGGCGTTGATCATCGCCGCCAGCCCGCGCTGTTTGAGTTTGACCGGCCCCACGTCCGTGCCGCCGGGGTAGCGCACGGTGAAGGAGTGCGCGTCGTGGGTCAGCAGCAACCCATCGCCGGTGCCCATCGTTGGCGCATTCGCGCGGTCGTCGAAACGCACGTCGGCTTCTTGGATCTCCGGGAGCCGGTCGGCAATGGAC
>JBBSVB010000005.1:0-20645 GCA_038233875.1 Actinomycetales bacterium
CGCCCTGCAGGTGGTCGAGGGTGAGCTCGTCGGCAGCCCGAACGACCTTGGCGATGGTGTCGACGTGAACGACACCGCCTTCGACAAGACGTTCCCCTACCTGGCCCTCCCGGCCAGCGGCAGCAACGCCGACCCGCACCCGTCCGCGGGTGCCTCGGCCAAGCAGTCGTCCGCGAAGGGTGGTGTCCTCCAGGGCATCGTCCCGAGCCGCAAGAACTCGATGGCATTCGTCGGTGTCGGCCTCCTGGCCCTCATCGGTGGCATCGGTGGCGCCACGCGTCGCCGCAAGGCCTGACAGTCAGCAACCGGTCCGGCCGCGCGGCGCACACCGCCGCGCGGCCGGGCTGCACCACCGCTTCCAGGAAGGGCGTCCACGCATGCGCAAGAGCCTCATCGTGATCGGTGTCGGTGTCGTGCTGGCCGTGTCCGGTGGCATCGGCGTCGCCACCTCGTCCGACTCCTCCGCCCCCGCGTCGCAGGCGGGCACGGTCGCCCGTGTCGTGCCCAACTCGGGCCAGGACCTCGACGCGGCCATCGCTTCTCTCCAGAGCACCCTTCGCCGTCTGCCCGAGGACTACGCCTCCTGGGCCAACCTTGCGGTCGGCTACGTCGAGCAGGCCCGCGTCACCGGTAACGCCACCTACTACCCGAAGGCCGACGAGGCCGTGGCCCGATCCTTCGAGGTCGAGCCTGATGAGAACTTTCCGGCTCTCGCCGCCCAGGCCGCAATCTTCTCTGCCCGCCACGAGTTCAGCGACGCGCTCTCCAGCGCCGACCAGGCGCTCGCCATCAACCCGCGCGACCTCGGCGCCCTCGCGATCCGTGTCGACGCGCTCAACGAGCTCGGCAGGTACGACGACCAGCTCAAGGCGCTGCGCACCGCGGACCGGCTCCAACCGAGCACCTCGATCGCCGCCCGCTACTCCTACGCCTACGAGCTCCGCGGCGACCTCCAGCGGGCCCTGGGCATCCTGCGCCGCGCCTCGGCGTCCAGCTCGCGCGCTGACAAGGCGTACACGCTGACCCTGGCCGCCGACATCGAGCGCAAGCTGGGCCGGCTTCCCGCCGCTGCACGCGACCTCGACGTCGCCCAACAGGCGGTGCCGACCTACCTGCCCGCCCTGGTCTCCACGGCCCGGTTGGAGACGGCGCGCGGTGAGCTCGAGGCCGCCGTGAACACCTGGCAGACCGTGGTCGCCCGGCAGCCGCTGCCCGAATACCTCACCGAGCTCGGCGAGCTGCTGGTGCACCTCGGTCGCACCGACGAGGCCGATGCCCAGTTCGCCGTGGTCCGCACCACGATCACGCTGCTCGACGCGAGCGGGGTGCGCACCGACCTCGAGACGGCGCTCTTCGAGGCCGACCACGGATCCGCCGCCCGCGCCCTCAGCGTGGCGCGCGCCGAGTGGCACCGGCGCACGAGCGTCCACGTCGCCGACGCCCTCGCTTGGGCGCTGCACCGCAACGCCCGCAACCGCGAGGCGCTTCGCATCACCCGGCAGGCCACCCGCCTCCAGTCTCCCGAGGCGAAGTTCTGGATCCACCGCGGGACGATCGAGGCGGCGCTCGGGATGGACGACGACGCGCTCACCCACCTGCGCCGCGGCCTCGACACCGACCCCGGCCTGTCGCCGTGGCAGCGCGACGAGGCGCTTGTCGTGCTCGCCCAGGTCGAGGCACGCCGATGAGGGTCCTGGCCCGCCTCCTGCTCGCGCTCGGCGCGATCCTCGGCTGCCTGTTCGTGGCAGCAGGGCCCGCGGCGGCGCACCCCCTCGGCAACTTCACCGTCAACCGCTACACCGGCATCCTCGTCTCCTCCGACGGCCTCGAGGTCGACCACGTCGTCGACCTCGCCGAGATCCCGACCGCACAGCTCGGCGACGCGATCAACGACCTGCCCGCGCTGGCCGAGAGCGAGTGCACCACGACGGCGCGCGGTCTCGACCTGCGGGCGGACGACACCGCCGTACGCCTGACGCTGGAGAAGTCGTCGGCCTCGACCAGCGACGGCGAGGGCGGCCTGCCGATCACCCGGATCACCTGCGACTACTCCGGCGCGATCGATGTGGGCGACGCCGACATCACCTTCCAGGACAACACGGCCCCAGGGTCGGTGGGCTGGCGCGAGGTCACCGCCGTCGGCGACCGGATGACCCTGACCAGCTCCGACGTCCCCGACGTCAGCACCAGCGACCGCCTCTCGTCCTACCCCAAGGACCTGCTCCAGTCGCCGCTCGACGTCACCTCGGCCACGCTCACCGTGACCCCGGGCGGTGCGGCGGGTGTGCTTCCCGGCAGCGAGGCGTCCGGCCCGACCGGCACCAACGGCAGCTGGCTCTCCACCCGCGCCACCGCGCTCGTGGACGAGAACGGCCTGGTGGCCGGCCTGCTCGCGCTCTTCGCCGCGCTGGCACTGGGTGCCACCCACGCGCTCTCGCCCGGTCACGGCAAGACCGTCATGGCGTTCTACCTCTCCCAGCGCGGTGACAACTCGCTCCGCTCGGCCTTCGCCGTGGGCAGCGCCGTCACCATCGCGCACACCGGCTCGGTCCTGGTCCTGGGTCTGCTGGTCTCGCTCAGCAGCGCCTTCGTGCCCGCCCGGATCTATCCCTGGCTCACGTTGTCCACCGGTCTGCTCATCGTCGGGCTCGGCCTCTACCTGCTGGCCCGACTGGCCCGCGGGGGCGGCGAGGGGCACGGCCACGGTCATGGCCACGGTCATGGACACGGCGTCGAGGCGACCCCCGAGCCCGTCCACAGCCATGACGAGGACCACGGGCTTGCTCAGGACCACGGGCTTGCTCAGGACCACGAGCACGGCCACGACCATCCGCACGAGCACGAGCACGGGCATGACCACCCGCACGAGCACGAGCACGCGCGTCCCCTCGAGCACGCGCACCCTGCGACGGCGTCGGGGTCGGTGGCGACCGCCACTGCCGCCGCACGGGTCGATGCCCCTGCCGAGCCGGCGACCGCTCCCGGTCGCTGGGGCGTGTGGGTGATGGGACTCGTCGGAGGACTGGTCCCCAGCCCGTCGGCGCTGCTGCTGCTCCTCGCGGCACTGGCCCTGGGGCGCCCGTGGTTCGGCTTCGCCCTCGTGCTGGCCTTCGGGGTCGGCATGGCTGCGTCGTTGGCCGCGGTCGGTCTCCTGGCACGCGACGTCGTCACGCGCCTGGAGCGACTGGCGCTCAGCAAGGGCTTCCTCGCCGGCAACGTGCGCACCTTCTTGAGGTACGGCGCGGCACTGGGCATCTGCGCCGTGGGCGCGGGTGTCGTCATCCGCACCTTGCTCAAGTTCTGAGCCACGTCGCACTCGTCCACCCGCTGAGGTCCTGCGCAGGGCCAGCGATCTTCGAGCGTGTACACGGTCTGTTCGAACTACCTGTGCACGGGGTGTGGATGAGCATGACGTCGCGGCATTCACTGGGCGTTGTCGACAAAGCACCGAGCGAAATCCAGATGGCGGACAGGTGAACGGGTCCCCGGCGAAGTAGTTTTTGTCCACAGGCTGTGCACTGCGTTTCCGCAGGTCACACGCGGTGTCTCCGCTCGTACGCCGCGTTCCTCCACAGGTAGTCCCGTGACCTGTGCACACGGAGCAGCGTGGCGTCCGCCTGAGTCCGCAGGTTGTCCACAGCCCATGTGGATAACTCGCCCTCGCCGGCTTCCCAACCTGCGCGGGGAGCACGTAGGTTCGCGTGCGGCTCGGACCTCGGGCAGGGACAGCCGGCGCGATGTCGGTGGTCGGCCCTAGCGTCGAGGAACTGATCGGGTCAGTGGTGGACAGCGCAGCGAAGGGAGCACCGGTGAGCGTCACCTTCGAGGGGGACACCGACGAGGCCTGGGGCGACGGCCCGGCGGCCTACGAGCCCGGCCACTCGCCGCGCTCGGCCGGCGACCGCACGCCGCCGCAGGACAATGCGGCCGAGCAGAGCGTGCTCGGCTCGATGCTGCTCTCCAAGGACGCCATCGCCGACGTCGTCGAGGCGCTCAAGGGCGTCGACTACTACCGCCCGGCGCACGAGATCATCCACGACGCGATCATCGACCTCTACGGTCGCGGCGAACCCGCCGACCCGATCACCGTCGCAGCCGAGCTCACCAAGCGCGGTGAGCTCGTGCGGATCGGTGGCGCCCCCTACCTCCACACGCTGTCGGCCAACGTCCCGATCGCCGCCAACGCCGGCTACTACGCCGAGATCGTGCGCGACAAGGCCGTCCTCCGCCGCCTGGTCGAGGCCGGCACCCGCATCGCCGCCCTGGGCTATGCCGGCGAGGGCCAGATCGACGACGTCGTCGACAGCGCGCAGGCCGAGGTCTACAAGGTCACCGACCGTCGCGCGACCGAGGACTATGCGCCGCTGAGCGACATCATGAGCGGGGTGCTCGACGAGATCGAGCAGATCGGCAACCGCGAGGCCGGCCTCTACGGCGTGCCGACCGGCTTCGCCGACCTCGACGACCTGACCAACGGCCTGCACTCCGGCCAGATGATCATCGTCGCGGCGCGACCCGCCATGGGGAAGGCGCTCGCGCTCGACACCCCACTTCCCACTCCCCACGGCTGGACGACGATGGGCGAGGTCGCCGTCGGTGACCTGCTCTACGACGCCCAGGGCAGGCCGACCCGCGTGGTTGCTGCGACGGAGGTCATGCACGATCGGCCTTGCTTCGAGGTGACCTTCTCCGACGGATCGGTGATCGTCGCCGACGCGGAGCATCAGTGGCTGACAGAGACGCGAGCTGCTCGCAAGTCCAAGTGGGCGGCCGACCACCACTACAACGGGGCGCGCAGCCAGCGGGTTTCAGCGTCGGCGGTGACGACGGAGGAGATTGCGAAAACAATCCGTGTCGGGGGAGAGCAGCGCGTGAATCACGCGGTCGTCAACGCTCTCCCGCTTCAGGGCAGTGAGCAGCCGCTGGCGATCGATCCCTATGTCCTGGGCGCCTGGCTAGGAGACGGCCACAGCGCCGGCGGGCGCATCACGTGTGAGACAACCGAGATCCCGATGCGCATCGAGGGTCTCGGCTACGACGTCGCAGCTCACGGCGACATGCTCTACGGCATCAAGCTCCTGCGGACTCCGGCGGCGGTGCCGGGCACCTGTCCGAGCTGCGAGAGTGCCATGCACGGCGCTTACCTCTGCGCGGCGTGCCAGGCGGAGCATGGTTCCTTCACAGCACTCCTTCGCGGGCTCCGCGTCCTGAACGACAAGCACATTCCGACCACGTACTTGCGCGCCACCGAGCGTGTGAGGCGTGACCTTCTCGCTGGGCTCCTCGACACCGACGGGACGGTCGTGAAAGGCGTCGGGTCAGTGCAATTTGCTGTTACCAACAAGCGGCTTGCGGATGACGTCTACGAGCTCGTGGTCAGCCTCGGCTACCGCTGCGGCCGCACGACTAAGCAGGTCAAGGGCCGCTCGGAGGCATCGTCCACCTGCTACATCCTGAACTTCTCGACGGTCGATGATGTGTTCAAGCTGGAGCGGAAGGCACTGCTTCACAAGGAGGAGCGTCCTCAGACCACCGTCCGGATCGGCAGGCGCTACATCACCTCGGTGAAAGCGCTCGACTCCGTTGCGGTGCGATGCGTCCAGGTCGACAACGACGAGCACCTCTATCTCGCTGGCCGGTCGATGATCCCGACGCACAACTCCACCCTCGCGCTCGACTTCTGTCGCGCGGCCTCGATCCACAACAACCTGACGAGCTGCTTCTTCAGCCTCGAGATGACGCGTTCGGAGATCATGATGCGCCTGCTCTCGGCCGAGGCGAAGGTCCCGCTCAACCACATCCGCAACGGCACGATGCGCGACGACGACTGGGAGAAGCTCGCCCGCAAGATGGGCCAGGTCTCCGGGGCGCCGATGTTCATCGACGACAGCCCCAACATGACGATGATGGAGATCAGGGCGAAGGCGCGGCGGCTCAAGCAGCGTCACGACCTCAAGCTCATCGTCATCGACTACATGCAGCTGATGAGCTCGGGCAAGAAGGTCGAGTCCCGCCAGCTCGAGGTCTCGGAGTTCTCCCGCAACATCAAGCTCCTCGCCAAGGAGCTCGAGCTGCCGATCATCGCGCTCTCGCAGCTCAACCGTGGTCCCGAGCAGCGCGGCGACAAGCGCCCGATGATGAGCGACCTTCGCGAATCCGGATCGCTCGAGCAGGACGCGGACATGGTCATCCTGCTCCACCGCGACGACGCCTACGAGAAGGAGTCGACGCGCCCCGGCGAGGCCGACCTGATCGTGGCCAAGCACCGCAACGGGCCGACCCGCGACCTGACCGTGGCGTTCCAGGGCCACTACTCGCGGTTCGTGGACATGGCCCAGGGCTGAGTGGTTGAAAGGGGTCATCTGAATGACACCAGATGAGTCACCCCAAACGTTGTCTATGCGTCACTGAGATGACACTCTGCGTCATTCCAGTGTCACCAAGCCGCGTTTGCGCAGGTCAGAGGCGGTGACACCCCAATGACGCAATATCCGGAGTGGTGTCAACTCGATGACCCATGGTGACAAACCGGTGACGCACGGTGTCATCTCGCTGACCTCCGGTGACATCTCGATGACGCGCCGCGTGATGAACCGTTCAGGGGCCTGACTAAAGCGGCCCGAACGTGGCGGAGGTCCGTTAGGACGAGGTAGTCAGCAACTACCTCTCTGGAGTCGTCGTCCCATGTGTGAGACCAAAGCCAATGGTGGAAAGCGGTGCGCGGCTCATACGCGTATCCGGTTCGACGCGGCGACGCTAGGAACACCGGCCTGGGACACAGCAGCGACGGAGTATGCGCGCACGAACGAAGGCCGGAAACGTCTTACGCAGGCGGTGATGAGTGCTGTGTCGAATCAGGACTGGTCCGCCGCTGCTGCCCACCAGTCCGCTCTTGCGGCAGCCGAACGCGCCAACGCCGCGCAAGCGGACTACAACAATCGAGTGGAGCAGGCAGTCCAAACCGCTGTCACGACTGGTGACGTTGGCAAACTCCGTAAGTGGTCGCGCAGTGACGACGCCCGCATTGTCGAAGCGGTTGCGGTGAACCGGCGCACTCCTGATGACGTTCTCCGCGCCCTTGCTGCCGACGGGAGTATTCGTGTGAGGTGCATTCTCGCCCAGCGCAGCAGAGTCCCTGACGATGTGTTGAAGCGGCTCGCACGTGACGACAGCGTGGAGGTTCGATATAGCGGTTCGCTCACGTCAGGCAGACCACACAGCGTGGTCAGTCTCTGGGCGACCACGAACACGGGCGACCGTAGGGACTTCCACCTGAGGGCAAACGCGGTCGATGCCGCAGAACTCGCAGGCTACGGCGACATACTTGACCACCTTGCCGGAGACTCCGACTACCGGGTCCGTGCGTCCGTCACCACGAAAAGTCATACGTCGACCGAGGCGCTTCGTCGATTGTCGGTCGACCGATATCCCAGTGTCGCAGCGAAGGCAGCCCGCTACTTGGCGCAACGCGAACTAGAAGCCGAACGGGCGGCTGTTGTGGAGGCGCTACGGGCAGGCGCACATACCCTGCGCGATAGCCCGGATGTCTGACGGGCATACCGGGGCTGTGGGTGAACCCTTCGCCGTGTCGGCGCGCGGCGGTACGATAGGGCTGCACCTGTTACTTACACCGCTGTAGTTATTGGCGGGGTGGCTGATGGGTGCCGGTGATACAGCAAGTCCCGACATCGGGATGAGCCGACATCGGGACCTGAATACAAGCGGGAACTTGTTCGGGAACCGTAGCACTGGGCTGGGTGGGACCTCTCCGATAGGGGTCCCATCCGGCGAGTCACAAACAGTGCGGGGCTTGCTCGCCGTCTGCGCAGATAGATGGAGAAGCAGTCATGGCGAAAACGCCTAAGAACCACGGCAAGTCATGGACGCCGAGCGACAACAAGTCGCTCAAGCAGTTGGCGTCCCGGAACACCCCGACACGGGTGATTGGCCTCAAAATGGGGCGCACCCCGGACGCCGTGCAGTCGCACGCGTCCGACCTCGGTGTGAGCCTGAAGCCGACCAACCAGTCGCCCTACGGCAGCAGAAAGAAATGAGTGCCGCAGGGACCCCGAACAGGGGCGGTCAGCATCGGGTCCGAGCGAAAGTCCGCTGTCGCAGCGGGCACGCTCATGGCCTGTGCATCATGGTGGGCCGCGAAGTCCATCCGGACCTGCGCTGTGAGCCTGAGCAGGACGCGGGCTACACGTTCGGCGGCGGCGGGTGCGTTCTACCTGGCGACCTCGACGCTCTCGCGGAGCGCGAGTTGCGCGAGCACTATCAGGAGTCGCGGCGACGCGGCTGGGTTGAGATAGCCGCAGCCTGAGACAAGGTCGGGTGCCCCGGTTGGCCTCAGGTCAATCGGGGCACCCGACTGCTTCTTGGGTGCCTCGACGCAAGCCCGAGATGGGCCCGCAACCGGGTGCGATTCAACTGCGGGGTGCATTCACATGGCGGGTGATTCGCCAGCGAGTTCGCTACGCACCAACTCGATCATGGCTGCTACGAACTGCTCCGAGGGCGCATCGGTTGGACGCTGCCAGCGTTCTGCGAGCCAGTCGTCATCCGACATCGCAACCATGCTTCCTCTCCGTGGTCGTGCCGACCGGTGTCCGCACCAGTGTGCAGGACGCTCAGACGAGCCCCCCTGTCGGCCTAGAGCATGCAATGCCCGCCGGGCTCCCTCCGAGGGGCTCAACTGTCCACCCAAGCACACGACGCTTGGGTGCGGCCCACACCTTGGCAGGGGAGGCCGCAGCGTAGGCGGATGCAGCCAAGCCATCTGTCAGACGGCGGGAGTAAAGGTTACGGTCTGGAGTCGGTTGTTCGCGTCCTCTTGCCGACGCGGTCGAGTTAACGTTAGGAGTTTGCTGTGAACTTCGGGGGGACGGTGCCGCCGACGGTCGCGCCTGCGCTACCGGCGGCGACTCGCGGCCTGGGTGTGCGCTGCGAAGGAGTCGTGCACCTGTACCGAACCTTCGAGGGCGAGGACGTGGTCGCTCTTCGAGGCGTCGACCTGGAGATAGCGGCAGGCGAGCGGGTGGCGTTTCTCGGGCCGAGCGGGTCCGGCAAGTCAACACTGCTGGCGTTGCTAGGAGGCATCCAACGTCCAAGCGCGGGACGCATCTGGCTCGGCGATGACGACATCTCGCGGATGAGCGAGCGTCGGTTGACTCGCTTACGCGCACAGCGGGTAGCAACCATGCTGCAAGGTGCGAGCCGCAACCTGCTGTTGCACACCTCCGCAATCACGAACTTGAAGTTCGCACGCATGGGCATGGATGACGCCGCTCGTAGAGACGCAATGCCGCTGCCCGAACTGCTGAGCAGGGTGGGGTTGGAAGAACGAGCCGACCAGCGGGTCTCGACGATGTCTGGTGGACAACGCCAGCGCCTCGCCCTCGCATGTGGGCTCGCGACAATGCCTGAACTGCTACTCGCAGACGAGCCGACTAGTTCGCTCTCCCACGCCGACCGGGACCGCGTGGTGAACCTGATCCACGAGTTGGGCGACGAGTTGGGCACCACGATTGTGGTGGTCACCCATGAGCCCGCAGTTGCACAGTCGTTCCCTCGCACAGTCACGATGAAGGGCGGTCGTGTCGGCTCCGAGGGTCACTCCGGTCTTGAGTACGCCGTAATAGGTGAAGGCGGGGTCGTACACCTGCCGGAACAGGTTGGCGCGGAATGGGCTCCGGGCACGCTGGTGCGGATTGAGCGGGTTCAGCGCCACGTTGTTATGTCGCATCCGGACGACGAGACAGCGCCAACCGGCTAGTCCGGCGGCACACACAGCGAGTTGCGGGGGAAGCGAATGCACTCACGGGCGCTGCACGTTATCGACGGTTCCTCGGGCTCGTCGCTGCGCGTCGAACGTGTGGTGGTTGAGCGCGGAGGACTCAGGTTGCTCACCGATGTAACCGTGGAGTTCGAGCCCGGCCGGATGACAGCCGTTTCGGGGCCGAGCGGGTCGGGAAAGACCACGCTGCTTTCTGTGGCCGGGGGACTGCTGCAACCGAACTCAGGCACCGCGTCCTTGGGTGCCGTGCCGATGTGGCAGGGCAGCGGTGACCCCACCCCCGAGGTCGTCTTCGTACTGCAGGTGTACGGCCTCATTCCGATCCTGTCGGCACGCGAGAACGTAGCGTTGGCGCTGCGAGCACGAGGAGTGCCTCTGACCGAAGCAGAGGACCGCGCCGATGCCGCACTCGGCAGGTTTGACCTCATCGAACTGGGCAACCGGCAAGTCGAGGAACTCTCCGGCGGTCAAATGCAGCGAGTCGCCCTGTCGCGTGCACTGGTCGTGGGTGCGGACGTAATCCTGGCTGACGAACCAACCAGTGAACTCGACGAAGGCAACAGGGACCGCGTGCTCGCCGAACTCCGCGAAGAAGCACGCCGGGGTGCCATCGTGGTTGTAGCCACCCACGACCCAGCAGTTGTGGCCGCCTCCGATATTCACGTTGCTATCGACGAAGGCCACCTCAGCCACGATGCCGAGCACGCGTCGACCGGACGGACCCGCTGAGGTGAGCGCCGCCTTGGACGGGTGGGCGGCACGTCGAGCCACCCACAGCATCCTCATCGCCACCACGGCGACCGCAGTGGCTGGCATCTGGTTGTCCGTGTGGTTCGCAGACGTAAGCGACACGTCGATGCTTTCTGCTCTGCCTCTTCTCGTGCTGGTGGTCGTGGCTGGTGCCGCCTGCGGGGCGGAAATGACACGAGACCGGCGAGGCGAACTGGCGCTCACGCGACTCCGTGGCGGACACGGCCTTCTCTTGGCGCGACAGATGGTCTCTGAACCTCTGCTGTCGCTCATGGTTGGCTCACTGGCAGGAGCCTTAGCAGGAATCGGGTTGTCGGCCGTGGCACGCACCCATTGGCTACCCGCAAATTCTGCAACCCCGCTCGTCACGGTGACGCCAGCGCTTGCAGCGGCTGCGACGGTCGCCATCATCTTGGGAGTTGTGGCCACCGGGATGGCGCGAGCGTTGGCGAAGCCTCTGCCCGAACAAACAGCGGCCCGCGAACGTCCCTCCGCTACGACTTCTTGGGCGCTGTTCGGGCAGACTGTCGTATTCGCTGCCACTGCAATTGGGCTCTACCAGGCGGCGACGAACCCCGAATCCACGGCATGGGCGCTGCACGCCGGACCGGCAGCATTGGGCCTGCTGGGTGGTCTGCTTGCCGGATGGATTGTCCTCAGCCTCGGCCGCGTCACATTGACGACGGGGCGTGGAAGTCTGAGCAGGTCATTGGCTGCGGGGCGGCTTGCGCGTACGACTGATGCAGGCACGCCGCTTTTGGTACTTGTCGCCGCTGCAGTGGTAGCGGTCGTGTCTGGTGGTGCAGCCGTCGCAGTTGATGAATGGGTCGACGACTCGGGTCGCGTGAACGCTGGAGCGCCCGTGGTGTTGAGTTTCGAAGGCGACGCAGCCGATGTTCTTTCCATGACCGAGAACATTGACCCCGACGGGCGCTGGCTCCTGGCTGGCGTCAAGGTCTTCGAGGACGACCGTCCGGTCTCGCGGCGAGTGTTCCTAGACACCACCCGATACGACCGTGTGGTTGGGGGATTCCTAGACACCACCCCGTCGGCGCAGGCATCGTCAGCGGTCGCCGCCTTGCGCAAGCAATCGGAATCGTTGCCTACCGCTCCCGTCATCGGTAACGGTGACTGGCGGGTTTCAGGCAGCATCGGAGACTTCACCCGAACCGCCAACATCGTCATCCGCGTCGACTACACGACACCCGAGGGTCGCTCGAACCGCACCGTGAACCTCTCCCTAAAACCGGGGGACTCTGCAAGCGCTCGCACTCCGCTCAACGACTGCGCTGAGGCGTGCACCATCAACACCGTCAGTGTCGCCGAAGGGGACCCCTGCACTCAGACCATCGAAGACAGAGGAGAGTGCAACCGGCCCACCATCACCCTCACAGAACTGGTGGCTGGTGACACTGACCTCCTCGCACAGACTTGGCGACTGATCCCGTCCGAAGACGGGGACGAACCCGGCGAGTTGCAGTTCGACACGACAAGCAACGCCCTCAAGATCAGGCCAGCACGTCGAGGTTCCTCAACCATCGCGCCGCCGTTGGAGTCGGTTGCGCTGCCTGTCCTGGCGACCAGCAGCACGAACCTCGCCGCTGAGATGCTAGTTGAGAGCCCGGGCGGAGACACGCGGCCCGCAGAGATCGTCGGCGAGTTCGATGTTCTGCCGGTCGTCTCAGCAGGAGGTACGGTCGCCGACTTGCAACGGGCGTTGACCGGAGCGCTCCCGACGGTCCCCGACGCACAACCGTTCGTCCTTGCACGAGCCGACACGCCGACATCAGTTCTCACCGCGCTGCAACAACGAGGAGCAGGCGAACCGGTGACAGCGGCATCAACCGGTGCCCGAATCGGCGCGGAGGCCAACGCCGCTCAAGTCAGGGTCGGACTTGTAGTTGCGCTCGCTGGTCTACTGGTCGGCGCACTCGCGATGGCCGCGCCATTGACGCGGATGCGCCACGACCGCGCCCACGACGAGGCCGTCCTACGACTCCTCGGCGTCCCCGCTGATGTTCGTTCGAGCGCCAACAGGCTCGAACTGGCTGCGCTGGCGGCCCTCGCGGCTTTCACGGTTCTGGTGTGCGGCGCAATCGGCGTCATCGGGTTCTTGTCCCAAAGTCGTCTCCTCGACGTTCCCCTGAATCAACCGCCGGTCGATACGAGCCTTCGCTCCTTCGCCCTAGCCGTCGTTCTCGTCGCTGCCGCTGCAACGGCATGTGTAGCCGTCGTCGTCATGGGGTACCTCACCCGTCGCACCACCGCGTCAAGCACTGACCCAGCGCTGCTGCGTGACGGAGTCACAGGATGAACAGCCCCCGCCTTCCGGACGGACTGTGGCCGGTAGTCCGCGACGGCGTCCGCTCGCGCGTCCTACTCTCAGGCGGAACCCTACTACTTACCGTCCTCGCGGTCGCCTCGGCCGTCCTTGGGCCCTCGTTCGCGACCGCAGTCACGAACTCTCTGGTCGTCACTCGCCTCGCCGAGGCGCGGCCCCAGTTGACCGGGCTGTCGTGGGAGTACCAAACAGCCGTACCAGCCGAAGAAGACACAAGCAGCACCGGTGAACAGTCCAGCGACTACGAGACGGTCATGCAACAAGCCGTCGTCGCCGTGGCGGCCGTCAAACCATCCACCCACCTCCCCGCCCAGTTCCAGTACGAAACCGTCTACTTGAACGTTCCCGACATCGCGACAGACGACACCACCCGGCGACCGCCCCTCGAAGGCGTCGACGTGAAACTGCTGGCGAAGGACGGTGCCTGTGACCGGCTCCGCGTCACCGGCAACTGCCCGACCTCACCCGGCGAAATCCTCATGCTTGCTGGGGACGCACAAACCGACGGCCTCCAAATCGGTGACACCATCCGGCTAGGCGAAACGCTCAACAACCTGAAACTGGTCGGGACCTACCTCCCACCAGATGTGAGCCAACGCGATAGCGCGGACTACTGGTTCGACCTCACACGGTTCCAAAGCCTGCCGTACATCATCAAGGACCGCATCGGAGTGCGAATCCCACGCAGGCCCGCCCCCTACGTCACAGTCCCAGAGACATTCGCACGCGTTCCTACCGAGTCGTTGCTCATTCGCGCCGACAGCAAACTCAACGTCACACCCAACCTGCGTGCCGACGACTTCCCGGCACTCCTGCGAGCAATCGACTCCAACACAACCGACCAGAACAACCCTACAAGCGGCCTCACCCAACCGAATCAATCATCCCCGCCTCAATCGACCGACCCCCCAACCGGCACGCTCACCGAAGTGTCGCTCAATGACCTCGAATCACTCACCGCCGAAATTGCAGCAGAACGCAAGGTTGCATCGTCCTCGGTAGCGCCCGCAGTGCTCTCAGTCATCCTTGTCGCGTTGGCGCTCATGGCTCGCCTATTGACAGCCGCCGCCGACCTGCGACTCCCCGAAATCGCCCTCGCCTCACTGCGCGGAGCCGGAACCCGACGCACATGGACCCTCGCGTTGGCCGAGCCCATCACCCTGCTCGCAATTGCTGCCCCCATCGGATTCGCAGTAGGCGTCGCATCCAGTTGGCTACTCGCCCGCCTCTGGTTGGTACCCGGGCTCCCGTTGCCTCTCCCGTGGATGTCATGGGTGGCAGGCGGACTCGTGATCGCCCTCACTGCACTCGTCGCCGTGCTCGCAACCCGAAACACTCTGCGGCGCACGCTCGCGATGATGCTCGCTGGAATCAAGCGCCCAGACCGCAGCCCCAGGGCCGTCAAGGTAGGCACCTACGCAGTCATCGCGCTGGCCGTCATCATCCCGCTATCCGCCATCACGGGCGGACGTACCGCACCCGACGCCACCGACCTCATCCTGCCTGTCCTGCTCGGAGTCGCCGCAGGAATTGTTGCTATCCGCGTCACCCTCCTTGCCGCTACATGGGCTCAGAAGCGCCGCCGAGGCTCAATTGCCGCCTACGTCTCCGTACGAGCGCTCGCTCGCAGACAAGAAGCCACCCTGGTAATTGTTCCGCTCGCCGTCGCGGTCGCCGTCTCCCTCTTCGCAGCCGGAATCTACGGGGCCGCAGCCTCGTGGCGGACAAGCGTCGCCGCCACCGAAGCGCCAGCCAACTACGTCTACAACACCGACCAAACCATGACCGCCGCCATCGACCTCACCCACGACATCGACCCCGACGGACGGTGGCTCATGGCTGCCGCAACCTTCAACACATCCGAAGTCCCGTGGACTGTGGTCGACGCACCACGACTCGCACGAGTCGCTACCTGGTCGGACCAGTGGACGGAACAGTCGCCCACCAACCTCGCTCAGCAACTCAGTGCAGCGCCCCTTCCCATCATTCGCGGCAAGCAAGTCAGCCTCACCGTCACCGCACTAGACAGCGCCGCGACACCCGCCGTCCCACTCACAGTTGAACTAGTGCTCCGTCCGTTCAACGACAACATCCGTCAGATCTACCTCAGTCGCTTCACCGACCAGAACCGCACCGTGACCGAAGAAGTGCCCTGCGAGACCGGTTGCCACGTCCTCAACATGACTATCGGCGGCGCGGCAGCAAGCCCCACCGACATGGGCGTCGAATACACCGTCGGCCCCCTCGCCGTAGACGGCACCGTTCGCCCAGAAGTTCTGACAGACGGCGGCTGGGGACCAACACCCGTCCGAGGCGATGTACTTCAATCAGCCAAGACGGTCCAAACGGTCGACAGCACCCTCGTCGTGCAACTCGACCAAACCGACCAGCCCGAACTAACCCGCCTCACAAGCGGTGACATCCCTGCCGCCCGACCAGTCGTAGCGGGCCGCGACGCCGTGAACATCCTCAACGACGTACCTACCGGGAACCCAGCCACCACCTCACTACCACCGACGGCTGAAGCCGCCGTCGTGTCCGAGAGCATCCCGTTCGTCGGCCCGAAGGGCGTCCTGGCCGACCACACCATGACCGTCCAAGGCAATGCCCTTGACGAATCGGACTGGAACGTCCACATCCTCGCGAACGCACAAACGCCCGAGCGGGTGCACGATGACCTTGCCGCCCGAGGAATCATCTTGGCTACCACCAACACAGCCGTAGCCGAACGGCTAAACGCGACGGCGTATGCCCTCGCAATCCGCCTCTACGGCATCGCCGCAGGACTCGTCCTGCTCATGGCACTTGCAGGCTTGGTCATCACGACCGCAGTGCAACTGCCCGGCCGCCGCTCCGACGCCGCGTCGATGCGGGTCATCGGAGTACGGCGGCGGTCGGTCCTGGCTGCCACGATGCGCGAAACCGGCATCGTGCTGAGCGCGGCCATCGTTGCCGGAGCGCTCGCCGGTCTGACGGCCCAACTGGTCGTACTTCGCACTCTCACTTTGGGCAGCATCGCCGATCAGGTCACATCTCCACGCCTGCTGGCTGTCCTTGACCCGACTCAGGTTGCCTTGAGTGCGGCAGTAGCCGTCGTCGTGCTTGTTGCAGCAACTGTCACAAGCGCGACGCTCACTGTTCGAGGAGCCAAAGGGGCGGTCCTTCGCGATCAGGGTCGGTGACTGGGGACGTGTCGACCCGCCCCGGCGATGCCACAGGAGTGGCTCAGGGTGCTTGAAGGAACCCCGCCAGCAGGGCGAGCGCTTCGTCGGATGAATCGTCACTGGCTTCGAAGGCTTTGTATTCGTTGAGGGTGACCCCGGCTTGTAGGTAGGCGATGACCTTCTCGGCGGGGAGGTTGGTGAGTAACCATGCGGCGATGAGGTTGTCGTGGAGCGCTATGTCGGACACAGTTGCTGCTTGTTCTGGGGTGAAGCAGCGGTCGTAGAAGCCGATGGCGTCGGAGGCGAGGAACCCCAGTTTGAGCCAGGGGATGGCTTGGTCGAGTGGGATGCCATGGTTGCCGTAAGCGATGGCTTGGGCTGCGACGAAGCATGGGTCGGCCCAGTGGTTCCAGCAGTCGACCCATGCTTCGGCGTGCGCGCGTGGGAAGCCTGCTTCGACGAGGGTGTGGATGACGTTGGACCTGTCGGTGGGTGCAAGTCCAATGAATTCGGTGTCGGTGGTCATGGTTGTTCTCCTGAGTTGGATTTGGTGGGGGCTGCTGGGGGTCTTATGACGGTTGGAGGAATCCAGCGAGCATGGTGAGCGCTTCGTCGGTTGGGTCGTCGTTGTTTTCAAAGTCGTCGTATTCGGCGAGGGTGACGCCTGCGTGTAGGTAGGCGATGACCCGGTCGGCGGGAAGACCGGTGGCGAGCCATTCGATGTCTTCGTCGCCGTTCGTGAGGAGGGTGACCTTCAGTGCTTGTTCGGGGGTGTAGTGGCGGTCGTAGAAGCAGGTGGCTTCGGCGGCGTCGAATCCGTGTTGGTGCCAGGTGAGGGCTTGGTCGAGTGGGATGCCGTGGTCGTCGTAGGCGATGACTTCGGTTGGGTTGACGAACAGGCCAGCCTTCCAGCCGTCGGCCCATGCTTCGGCAACCTCTCGTGGGAAGCATTCGTCAAGGAGTGCCCAGACGTTTGCTGCGCGGATGGTGGAGGTGGGGTGGCGTTCGGTGTCGATGGTGGTCATGGCGTGGTCCTAAAAGTTGTTGGTGGTTGGGGCGAGGCGTTCGTGTTCGGGTTGTTCGGGGTGTGGGTGGTGGGCTTGGTCGTGGAGTAGCCGGAGGTCGGCCTCGGTGAGCGGGGTGTGGTTGGCCCAATGCGTGTGCACGGTCGGTTCGCTTTCGGTGAGAGGTGGCGAGTGGGCTGGATGGTTTGGTTAGGCGAATCCTTCGAGGGCGTCGGGGGTGAGTTCGGGGTCGGTTTTGTTGGTGACGATGCCGAGGTTGGCGAGCCCGCCGACCACTGCTTGCCGGTGGATGGTGCTGTTGGAGACGGTGACGGGTTGGTGTTGGAGGAGTTGGTAGACGGCCTTGTAGTGGCTGTGGGTCAGTCCTCGGTCGGTGGCGTGGCGGTTGTCGAGACGTGTTTTGGCGTCTTGGTGGTCGCGGGTGGGGACAACGATGTATTCGCCGTGGGAGCGGGTGAGTGTGAGTCCTGCGGGGTTGAGTCGATGGGTTGCTTCGTCGGCTGCGTTGTCGAGGCGGTCGAGGGTCCATCCGAAGGCGGTGGTGAGTTCGGTGGAGGTGGTGGGGCTTCGTCCGTTTGTGTAGAGGCAGGCGACGAGTTGTTCTGCGTCCGCAACGACCGACGACTCCGCAGTTGCCGCCCTGTTGTCGTTGCCGCCGGTCGACCCGGTGTCGGGGTCGGGGTCGGGCGGGTCGGTAAGGGGTGGGAACAGGACGTGGAGGGGGAGGCCCAGTTTGTTCGTGAGGGCAAGGAGGGTGGAGAGGCGGATGCGTTCGGGTCGGGGGTTTCCGCCGAGCAGTTCGTGGAGGGTGTCGGTGCCGATGTCGAGGAGTGCGGCGAGCCCGGGGACGGTGTAGGTGGACTGGTTGAACGCCCACACGAGGGCGCGGTTGTCGATGGGTGTGCTCATGTGAGGCTCCGTAGTTCGAGGCCCAGCCGCAGGAGCGGGCGGGTGGTGTGGGTCGTGTCGTGGCGTAGCGGTCGTGCGTCGATGGGGATACCGGTGTGGCGACGGGTTTGGGTGAGGTCTTCCACCAGTCCGGTGGGTCCGTTGTGGCCCAGGTAGGGGTCACCGGGTTCGGCACCTTCGTCGCTACGTCGCAGGTGATGGGCACGCACGATGACCCGTGCGAGCGGCGGGATGGGCCGACCGTTGATGGTGTCGTCGGTCAGCCACTGGTCAACGTGGGTCATGGTGACGTTGCCGAGGGTGTTGCGTGGCACGTCGAGCAGGTACAGGGCAGCGGTGGCAGGTCGCCTCGTGGTGGTGTAGCCGTGCAACGCCTGCCAGTCGGCGTCGGTCGGGTTCGGTGGCTTGATGCTCGACAATGTGCCGAGGGTCCTGTCGGCATGAGCACCAAGGAACCAGCCACGCGCCAGCAGCGCCTGCTGAGTGCCGCGCAAGATGACAAGCATCTGAGCGGTGGTCGCTGCGTCCCGGCACAGGTCGGACATGGCGTCAATGACCGCATCCAAGTCGGGTTCCACGCCGAGTGCGGTCGTGTAGGCACGTTGGTAGTCGTGGTCGATTCCGGTGAACCGTTCAGGGGTGTTGAGCGTGCGTGCCCGGTTACGGAACAGGAGGAAATCGCATACCGGCAGGTGATGCATCTCGTACACCGGAGGGGCAGGCGGTGGGGTTGGTGGGAGGGCGGGGATGCGGGTGAGTAACTCGTCCCAGTCGAGCGGTTCAGCGGTGTACCCGGCTGCCCACAAGGTGGACCGGGTTGCCTCCAACTGGCCCGGCTCAGCAACGAACGTGACGTGTGGGACGGTGGCGGCGTATTCGAAGAACCCCGCCAAGGTGCCGTGCGACATGACTTTGCCGTTGAAGACGACCAACTCGTTCACCGGGTAGGCAGCGAACCAGGTGGCAATGTAGGAGCGGTATTCGTTGGTGCTGTTCGTGTAGGACCCCACCAATGAGGAGTTCTTCCCCAAGGCACGAAAGACCGGGAACGCGACCGACTTGCGGGTCAACTTCTTCTGCGTCTCAGACGGGCCGACAACGACAGCGCACGTCCCAGCCATCGGGTCGAACCGCCCTCCCAACAGGGCCGGAGCCCCCCCGCTGGGAGGAGCCGTCAGGAAGATCTTCATCACGGCATCCCCAGAACGGTCTGCAACTCACGAACTTCGGCTTGGGTCAGCGCCGACGTGGGGTGGGTTGTGGTGCCGGGGAGGGCGTCGATGTGCTTGGCGAACTGGTGCCAAGCACGAATCGAGCCTCCGAACCGCTTGTTCAGGTTGTCGATGCGTGTCGGGGTGCTGGCTTCCAACCGTGGGTGCAGGTGCGCCATCAAGGTGGTCAGGTCGGCGGGGTGGTGGACGGTGTCGAAGCGTGTCCACCGGGCGATGCGCCCGTGGACCTCAGGAGCCCGGGACAGGGTTTCGCGGACGTTGCATCCGACGATGAGCATGGGGAAGGGCCGGTTCTGCACACACGTCATGTCCCACAGGTGGCGCAGTTGCTGCATCCCGACGACACCAACGTGGTGGACCTCATCGACAACAAGCCCGATGTCGCCCTCGATGAGGCGACGCACCAGCGCGTCCTGGGCCAGCCGTTCTGCGAGGTTGCTGCGGTACCCGAAGACCACTTCGTAGAGGGCGAGCATCATGCCCTTCGTGGTGGCGCGTTGTGGTGGGACGCAGTAGCGCCAGTCGACGCCGTCGGAGTTGGCGGTCGCCAAGGTGGCGGCAGTGGTTTTCCCGTTGCCGGGGTCGCCGTCGAAGGCGGAGATGTCGCGGTGCTGGATGGTGAGACGCACATGCAGTTGGGCTTGGTTCACCGCCGCGAGCGGTGCCACCGAGTTGGGCAGGGGTGGGAACCGTCCGGGCTGCATGAGCCCACCGGCAGCAGTGGTGATGGTCGGGGTGAACGGGGTGGTGTTGGTAGTCATGGTTGTTCTCCTTGTCAGGCGGTTTCGGTGTTGATGACCCAGTTGGCGGCGGCATGGTCCACGTGTGAACGTTGCCGGTCTTCCGCTGCTTGGCGCTGGGTCTCCATACGGGTTCGAGGGGTGGAAGGGCGGGTAGTTGGGCGGGCCGGTGGGCTCGTGGAGGTCGCGGACTCGACCTCCGGGTCGGTGTCTGGATGGGTGTCGGGGGCGGGCGCAACGTCATCCGGTGCGTCGTCAGTGACCACGCCCTGGTCATCCGGTGCGTCGTACTCGTCGTCGTCCGGCATGTAGTGCGGGTCGACCATGGCGAGGGCCTCTTCGCGGCGCAGAGCGATGGCGTCCGCGTCGTTCTTGGCGATGTCGTCGAGGGTGTCGCGCATCGTTTTGATGTGCTTGCGGCGTTCCTTCTTCGTCTCCGCAGCCTGCTCAATGCTCTGCAGGTCCTCGCGGACCGCGTCGCCGAGGTACTCGCCCTGCTCGGTGTAAATCGAGAGGTACTCGACGCGACCGAGGAGGTACCGGAGGACGACCTTGCGTCCCTCATAGGCGGCGATGCGGTGCTCACGGTGGCCCACAAGGTCCGTGTCGAAGGTGTCGCTCTCGAACTCCTGCACCGAGTACGGGTGCAGGGCGTAGTCGTGGTTGTCCCATTCGATGCGCCGCCGCC
>JBBSVB010000006.1:0-20264 GCA_038233875.1 Actinomycetales bacterium
CCGCGCCACCGCGACCGCGCAGCCCAGACTCGACCACTTCTTCGACGACATCGGCTGGCTCCATCGCCAAAGCCCGGGTCAGCCCGACCCAGCCTCCGTGCTGCGCGTATGACGCAATGTTGGTGGGCTCGATGACCCCCACTCGGACGTAGGAGACGCGGTGTTGGCTGGCAAACCACTCGAAGTCTTCGACCACGCCGATGCAGCCGCCAACGTCTTCGCCGGTTAGCATCCCGCCCTCGATCAGGGCCGATAGGTCTTCGGCGGAGACGTTGGGGTAGCCCACCCGGCCTCGGTCGGTGACGACCTCGACCAACGGCTCCGCCCAGAGCATCCCGCGTGAGCCGTTACGCAAGACGGTGACGCCTTCGTGGGCGGCCAGCGCCTCGGCGACCTCGTCAGCGCCGACCCCGACGGCGCTGGAGTCGCAGGGCACATAAATGGTGGTGCTGGTCATGAAAACTCCTGGGTCAACGCGTCGAGGCGCTTGGTGGTGACCCGGCCGTGGACTCGTCCGTCAATGGCGACGGTAGGGCCGAGCGCGCAGTTGCCGAAGCAGAAGATCTCTTCGACCTCGATGTCGTCGCGGGCCTCGAAGGTGCGCGACGCGGCGTCGAAAATCGTTTGCCCGCCGACGGACTGGCAGGCCTCCGCTCGGCATACCTGCACGACGTGTTTTGGGGCCGGCGTATTGCGGAAGTCCTTATAGAACGAAACCACCCCGTGCACCTCAGCCACCGAGAGATTCAAGGCATAGGCGATGACGGGCACGTCCCCCGCATCGATGTGGCCGAGCTCGTGCTGCACTGCGTGCAGGACGGGCAGCAGGGGCCCTCGTTCTTTGCTCAGCCCCAGCGCAATCCCGCGCACCATCTCTGCTCGTGTGCCCATGTCGGTTGGTGCGCTCACTAAGGCCCTCTCGTTACGGCAACTTCGACATCGAAGGCCATCGATCGAGTGTAGATGTTGCAGGTCGCGCAATCTACGGGTAGGACCCACGAATTTCGCCCGGCGGCACGTGGTGAGGGTGCGGGCCCCTGTTGAGGTCCTCCAGCGCCTCCTGCCTCCTCGACGCCCGCCCCACAAATGTCAGACTCAATGCCATGTCGCGATCCTCCGCTCCTGAGCCCGCACAGAAGATCTGCGCGTCGTGTGGCCGCCGGATCGAATGGCGCAAAAGATGGGAGCGCGACTGGGAGCAGGTGAAATTTTGCTCGACCCCCTGCCGCCGACGTGGGGTGTCCGAGGTAGACAGTCAGCTCGAAGAGTCCATCCTGTCGTTGCTTGCAGCACGGACGGCCAAAGCCACCATTTGCCCGTCGGAGGCTGCCCGGGCCGTCGCGTCTGCTGCGACTTCTGGCGATATAGCCCCCGACGCCGAATCCTGGCGAGAACTGATGGAGCCTGCTCGCCGCGCAGCCCGGCGACTTGTGGCGGTAGGGAAGGTGCAGATCACCCAGGGCGGCGCAGTGGTCGACCCCTCCACGGCGCGAGGCCCCATCCGGGTCCGCGCCGTGCGATAGACCGCAGGCATGACTTAGCCCCGGCCGTCGTGACCGGGTGTGGGGCGGGGCACTCAGACGTGCCATGAGACACCAGTGGAGTCGACAGTCGCCATCAGGTCCCGGTCATGGACAAGCGTGTGGTGACGCCCGCATAACAGCGCGTAGTTCGAAAGGTCAGACGACCCGTTTCTGGACCAATGAACCACGTGATGGGCATCCGTCCACGACGCGGGAACCGTGCACTCGGGAAAGGTGCAACCCTTATCGCGGTGGTGTAAAGCCCGGCGCTGCCCCGGAGTGACCAGCCGTTTCGCCCGGCCCTGATCCAAAATTTCCCGTTGTGAGCCCAACACCATCGGGATGATGTCCGCGTCACACGACAACCGCCGTACCATCTCCGGCGACAACACATCGTCGGTGTCCGAGACTCCCGTGCCGGTCAAAGCGCGCACCAGCGCGTCGTAGGACACTGTGACGTTCACCGCGGCCTTAGCGGTGGTCGGCACGCTGTCCCCACCGGCGACCGCCCGCTTCAGCGTGGCCACCAACGCGTCATACCGGCGCTGCGTCGCAGTCCTCGGGTCGGGTCCGGTTTCGTCCGGGCACGGTGCAGCAAGCGGGGAAGCAAAGAGGGCGCGAAGCAACGCCGCCCCTTCAGTCTCGGCCGAGACGATAAACCGGACCAAAGACCCGTCGGCCAGAGACGATTCATTGACACCCCGCAGCTCCGAAGCCGCCTTCTCGCGGGATGCGTGGTCCTTCTCAGGCAACACGGTTGAGGCCAAACGGTCAGTGACACGGCGCAGGTCTTTATCCGTGTACCTGACATCAGCGGCAACCGCCATCAACGAGGCAGCAGCGACCTCATATTCGCTTTTTAATTGACTCCCACCCCGATCTTCGGGCGCACCATCCCTAAGATCGGTGCCCAGGAACGCTTTGACCCTGCCCAGCGCTCGTAGAACCGCAGCCGTCCTACGGACCGGCACATCCATCGCCAGCACCTGCTCGCGAAGATCGGCGTGCAACGGATCCCCCACACCTCGAGCCACCGTGACCACATCCCCAACGGCCGCAGGTGCCATCCACGGGCACCGGCGCGCCAACCAATCGTGCGCACTCAACCCGTTCACTTGGGGCGCACCCCTATCCAGGGCCTCCATCACCAGCCGCAGGGTCAATGCCTCGGTGCGCGCCCGCAGACGGTCAATGTCCTCAAGCCCGCCGACCAGATCCCCATCGCCCACCCGGGGCGCCACCTCCTCCACCGCGCCGATGGCCCCGTCCACCGCACGTGATCCTTGCCGCACAGCGCCCCGCAAAACCTCACCCGGCGGCTCCCAAGAATCGCCCGACCCCACCGACGCGTCCGCCTGAGGGGAGTCATCATCAGAGTTGGTATCGAACATGTGTCCACTATGACAGGTGCCACCGACACACCTAGTCCACCTGTGGATAGACCCCGGCGAACGCAAGACCTTCAGCCCAGCCCCAACCACACCGAAGCCAGAAGGCAAGATGGCGATGTGCCACACGCGGACTTCACCTACAACAACAGGACTGGCCGCCGACCGGGGCGGACCATTCGGGCATTGAGCGCGGTCCTGCCCAGGGTTGCTCGCGTGTGGGACCAGGTCGAGCCGTATGCCGACGCCTGGCAGGCCCACAACCTCACCGCCCTGGACCAGCCCGGTCCACGCTGGTTTGCGATCGGCGACTCCTTGTCGCAGGGGGTGGGCGCGTCGGCATACGACCGCGGGTGGGTGGGGCAAGCGAGAGCGCTCGCGGCGCGCCAAGGCCACACACTGACTGTGATCAACCTGTCGGCCACGGGTGCTCGGGTCAGTGACGTCATCGATGACCAGCTGCCTCTGTTGGCCACACTCAAGCCCGCAGCCGACGACGTCACCACGGTCATGGTCGGGTCCAACGACCTCTTCGGTGGGCGACCGGCACGGTCGAGCCTGCCCTCGGCATACGCCGAAATGCTTGAGCATGTGCCGCCGCGCACCATCGTCTCGACGCTGACCCAGCCGACCCGGGTGACCACCGCAGCCAACACGCACGTCGAGCGCGCCGCGCGGGCCGGGGCCATCGAGATGGTCGACCTGCGGGTCACCGGTCCCTCATCATGGCGAGGGATGCTGGCCTCCGACGTGTTCCACCCCAACGACGATGGGTATGCCGCAATCGCGGCAGCGTTTGTCCCGCACCTGCTCGCCCGACTCATCCAAGGGACATAGCGATGGACAACTACGACATCAAGAAGGCACGCAAGGCGCTCTACGCCCCCACCGCAAAGGACTTCACCCTGGTCGACGTACCGCCTATAACGTTTGTGATCGTCGATGGGCACGGCGATCCCAACACGGTGCCGACATACCTCGAGGCGGTCCAGGCGCTCTTCACCGTGTCGTATGCCGTCCGAGCACTCGCGAAGAAAACCCTTGGCCGCGTCCACACGGTGGCACCCCTGGAGGGGCTGTGGTCGGCGGCCGACTACGGCGACTTCACGGCCCGCAAGAAGGACGCCTGGGACTGGACGATGATGATTGCGCAACCCGACTGGATCACGTTGGAAATGTTCGACGAAGCTGCCGCCACCACACGCGCGAAAGGGCTAGCAGCGCTGGATCTCGTCCGACTCGAGGAGTATGCCGAAGGGCTGAGCGCCCAGATCCTGCACGTCGGTTCCTACGATGACGAAGCTCCCACCCTGGCCCGGCTCCACGGCGAATTTCTGCCGCGACGCGGGCTCGTTCCGACCAGACGTCACCACGAGATCTACCTTTCCGATCCCCGGCGGGTCGAGCCCGTTCGTCTCAAGACCGTCCTGCGTCAGCCCGTGAGCCAGCTGGCCCCTTCTTAGAAGAGCCCGGCTCACCTTTCGGCTCGTCGTGCCACAACGACGCAGAGCCCCCCAAGGCTCAGCGCTCCTGCCACTCCGCCCAGGACTTGTGGTCCGTTGATAGGCGGGTCGCCCGGAATGTCGAACGCCCTCGCCCGGGTGTCGTCCTCGAAGGCAGAGTCGGCCCCACCCGCTTCGATAGCCACGGAGGAAGCGACCCCACTAAGGACCGTCTGCCCTTGCAGGTCGTCGTTTCCCGCGGCAGGCAGCATGACAAGACCGGTTGCCGCCGCAATGGCAGCGAAAGCGGCGAGGGAATTCATGATCGGCTCCTAAGGCGTTCGTTCGTTCCATGGAGCACGAAGACCTCGTCTTGATACGTGCGCGTGCCGCCGACCCACCCGCCAAAATCGGCTGTCGGGTGCACGTGCGCGCTGTGGCTGTTCGGGGCGGGCGGGTCGTCCTCGTCGTGCACGGCGTTGGCTTGGGCGACATGAGAGGCCTTTCGGTATGCAGAACGGTGGTGACGGCAGATCGGTCGCGTCGGACACACGCTAGGAGGTCAAGCGTGGCGGGCCCGGACGGCAAGACCTGCGTAGGCAATAACGGCCAGCGCGTCGCAGGCTGCGCACCGCAGCGACCCGATTTCCGCAGGTCCTGGGACTCTTCAGGCGACCCGACACCATGTGGCGTAGCGTTTACGAGATGGCGGAGATGATCGAGTACGAGTTGAGTGCTGCCGAAGCGACTCAGTTGGACCTCATCAGCGGGGACGCGGTGGCCTCCCTGGCCACGCGGCGCAGCGGCGCGTTAGGAGCGCGATTCGGTATGCGGGCCAAGGCCGCCAGCGTTGCGTTCACCGCAGTGCACTCTGCTTCAGCGACCGTGGACGTGCCTCACGACACCCGCTTCGCGCGCCAACAGGCCATGGAGGCAATAGCCGAATTCGGCCACGTCATACCCGACCCGAACGGCACGAAGGACGGCTCGGTCTGGGGCATCGTTCGGTCCGGGCTGATGAATATGGTTCCCGCGTTGGTGCGCGTCGATATCGAGCCGTCGGCCGGTGGATCAATCGCTCGAGTGGTGGCCATGGGGCGCGAGGGATTGATCAAGCAGAGGATCGGGGCCAAAGCCGCCGACCGTATCGGCATAGCGATGCAGGCCGATCGAGGGAGCAACACCGTTCAGTGATTGCCGTCGCGCCGTGGGGTAGGCGGCGCCGGAACGACGTGCTCGGGGTTGTGTTGGCGGCTGCTCAATCCGCGAGCGGCTGACCGCAGACGCGCCGCCGCGTCATCCACGGCGGCCATCATCATCGGCACGATCGGGGCGGAGGAGATCACTGCCACGTCCTCGGCCAACGTGCTGACTCCGTCCAAAAAACGAAGTACGCGCGGGGCCGGCTGGGCGGCGAAAAGCCCGGTGAAGAAGTCGGGGCCGTTGACCCGACCTCCCGCCAAGGCCTGAAGTTGGACCGAGTCCAGCCACCGGTGGAGCGCGGGGTAGTGCGCAGGGACCTGAATCGGCTTGTCACCGGCGAGTCCCCCACCAGCCACCCAGGCCGCGATCGCGTGTCCGTCGCGCAGCATCGCGGTGAAGGTGTATCCGGTCGAGCCACGAGTCGCACCCCCCGCGGTGCCGATACGAAGCACGCGCGTGGAAGGGCGGCGCGTGAAGACGGCGTTGGTCATCGGGATCGCGCCGGTCTCGACGTGCTCCGGCTCGATGTCGGGGGCAATTCCCAACCGGTCGAGATAGGAGCGCACACGTGTGTCGTATGCCGATTCGTCCAGTCGGTCCGGCGAGAACTCGGTGTATTCGGCGAGGGCACGCCCGTCGGGCAGGGGCAGCAGGTAACCGAACGACAACCCTGCCGGGGGCTGCGGCGTGCGGAAGTCCATCAGGCTCGCCGGGATGCCCTCAACGGCATTGGCCGGCAGGAGCCACCCGCGGAAGTGCTGCCACCACCATACCGTCGGCGCTCGGGCCGGAGCACACGGCCGAGAGTCCAGAACCAGTGCGGCGCATGCCTTCCCACCTGCCCAGGTGACGGTGGTCGTCATACCCCGTTGCGTCACCGACTCGACGCGCGCCTGGACCCGAGTGACCTCGACGTGCGGGGCCTGCGCCACTTGACCTTCAGCGAAATCGGCGAAGTCTGTCGAGCGGACCAAGTGGTAGCGCATCGGGTCCAGATCCAACAGCCCGTCGAAGTCGTCTCCGGCGACACGAACGTGACGCCACGATGCCGAGATCGCCGGAGCCACGCTTGGGGTGCCCTGCGCCCAAAAACTCCAGGTGCGGTGCCGCGTTTGCGTGTCGCCGAGCGGCACCGGGTCCACTACCAGGACGGACACCTCGTCAGCCAGTCCTCCGGCGAGGTCGAGGTCGGCGAGGGCGTGCAGCACCGCCGTCGCAGCCCCGCCGCCGCCCGCGCAGATGATGTCGAACCTCACGCGCTGATCCTGCCAGGTATGCCGAAGCACACGACGCGGCGGCTCCTCATCGAATGGGGTCAAAGGGAAGTGTGGTCACCGCGGTGGCAGGATTTTGAACATGAAGGTCACCGGTTTACGCACCTACCCCGTCAAGTCTCTCGGCGGGAAGCGCGTCGACCAAGCCTCCGTCGAGCCGCAGGGCTTAGTCGGTGACCGGCGCTGGTGTCTCGTCGACGAAGGAGGTGAGGTCATCACCGCACGGGAGTGTCACAGCTTGCTGCGACTCACCGCCGAGATGATCGACGATCACTGTCTCCAGGTCAGCGACCGCGGCGACGGGGAGAGCATCCGCGTTCAGACTCCGCCGGCCGCGCAGACAGTTCCGATCTCGATGTCTCAACTCGCTTCAGCCTCGCCCGCCGACCCCGAGGCTGGCGCGTGGATCAGCGAACGAGTCGGACGTCCGCTTCGATTGGTGTGGCAAGGCGACCCAGCTTCGCGTGCCATTGCCGAAGAAGACGGAGGTCGACCGGGTGATGTCGTGTCCATGGCAGATGCGGGACCACTGCTGCTCACCACGGAATCTTCACTAACCCAACTCAACGACTGGATCAGTGCCGGACAGGACCGCGCAGACCCCCTTGACATGCTGCGCTTTCGACCGAACGTGGTCGTGGACGGGGACGAACCCTTCGCTGAGGATGCCTGGGCCCGAGTGCGGGTGGGATCCGTCGATTTCCGCACCACGGAGTTATGCGACCGCTGCGTCATGACCACGCTCGACCCAGTCACGCTCGGTCGGGGCAAAGAGCCGATCCGCACCCTCGCGAAGCACCGTCGGTGGGACGGGGCGACGTGGTTCGGAATCCGCCTCGTCCCCCTAGGCGGCGGCACGATCAACGTCGGTGACGCGGTCACACCAAGCGCCTGACGCCGCATACCAACGGTCAAGAAGTCGTCGAGATCCGCCGGGCCGAAGTGGCGCAGCTTCGATGTTGCTCACACCCACCCGTCTTAAACCGAAATCGAGACTCCCGCGCGGTGGCGACCGATCGTGGACTCCTCTGCGACCGGCTCAATGGCAATGGCCATCCGCACGGACGCCAACGTTTCGCCCTCGACATCGACCTTCGGCACGATGCGGTCCAGCCACTTCGGCATCCACCAGGCAGCGTCACCGAAGATGAAGAGCAACGCGGGGATCAGCACCATGCGGATAATGAAGGCGTCGAACACGACCGCGATCGCCAAGGCAAAGCCGATCGTGGAGATGATTGGGTCGTCGAGGAAGATGAAGGCCGCAAAGACGGACGTCATGATGACTGCCGCAGCCACGACCACACGAGCACTGTTACGGAAGCCGTCGACGATCGCCTCCTGCGAGCTCGCGCCGTGCACCTTGGCTTCGCGCATGCGGGTGACGAGGAAGACCTGGTAGTCCATCGCCAGACCGAAGACCACACCGATCACGAAAATCGGCAAGAAGCTGATAATCGGCTGCTCCTCGAGAAGCCCAAAGAAACCTTGCTGGAACACCAATACCGTGGTGCCCAGCGTGGCCAGCACGGACAGCAAGAAGCCGAGGGTTGCCGTGAGAGGCACCAGGATCGACCGGAAGACCACGACTAACAAGATGAACGCGAGCCCGATCACCAACGCGAGGTAGACGGGCAGAGCGTCATTGAGTCGGTCGGAAACGTCAGTGGTCACGGCGGTCAGACCGGTGATGCCCAGGGTCGTGCCGGTTGATGCTTCCGTGCCTTCTTCGGTGGATCGAAGGGCGGTCAACAGGTCTTGGGTGGCGGGGTTATCGGGAGCAGCTTCGGGGGTGATCAACACTTGGGCCCCGCTGCCTTCTTCGTTGGTGCCTGCAACCTGCGCATTCACCACACCGGGCTGTCCGCCGGCCCACGCGGCAACGTCATCGAAGGCCGCTCCGCGGTCTGCTTCGGCCACGTCGCGGGCGTCGACCACCGCGAGCCCGCCGAGGCCAACCACCACGATGAGCGCGGCGATCACCGGACGGCGGCCGATCAGTCGAGCCCACCGGACTCCGTTGTTGACGATCGCAAGGTCGGCGTCGCGCTTCGGCTCGTACTTGCGCACCACGCCTCCGAAGGCCTTGGACTTCACCATGCCGAGCACGGCCGGCAGCAAGGTCAGCGCGACGAGCACGGCGATGAACACGGTGGCGGCTGCGGCCAGACCCATCGCGGTCAAGAAGGGGATGCCGACGACGGCGAGCGCCGAGAGGGCGATGAGCACTGTCAGACCGGCAAAAACCACGGCTGAACCGGCCGTGCCCACGGCCAATCCAACGGCTTCGGCCCGATTGGACGTGCGCTGCAACTCGGAGCGGTATCGCGCCAAGATGAAGAGGGCATAGTCGATCCCGACCGCGAGCCCGATCATGCTGGCCAGAATGGGCGTGGTGGAGCCGATGCCGTCCGTGAACGCTGTTGCGGCGGTGACTCCGGTGACGCCGATAGCCACTCCGACCAACGCCGATAAGATTGGCAACCCTGCAGCCACCAGCGATCCGAACGTCAGCACCAATACGATCAGCGCCACACCGATGCCGATGGCTTCGGCGGTCAGGCCGGGAGGCTCGAGGCTCGTCATACCTTGGCCGTTCACCTCGGCCTGGAGCCCGGCGTCGCGAGCGATATCCATCGCGTCCAACACGGCTTCCTGCGTGGCAGGCTCCACGTCAGTGATGGTCTTGACGTCGAAGGCGAAGCTCATGACGCCGATTCGACCGTCTTCGGACAGGGGAGATATCGCAGCAGCGTCTGCGTCGGCAGCCTCGACCGGCGCACCCGCTTCGACCTTTTGGTCCACAATCTGCTGGGTCTGATCGGGCCCGGCAATTGCGGGGTTGACCAGCACTCGGCCGGGACCTGGTCGATGGTCGCAAGCTCGGCGATCAGCGCGTCGATGGCGGCGCTGTTGTCCGGATCGGCCAGCGTTTCCCCCTCCGGCGCGGCGACGACCACGTTGACGCTCGCTTGGTCAAAGGCGTCTGCAGCCCCCGGGAACAACTCCTGCTGCAGGTTGCCGGCCTCTTCCGAGGGGATGCCGGGGATGGTGAACTCGTCGCTGGTCGGCTGCGACATCGTGACCGCCACCGCGACCACGCTGACCATCGCAACGAGCCAGACGGCCATCACGATGGGCCAACGTCGGAACGAACCTCGGCCGAGTCGGTAGAGGAATGTGGCCATGAGGTGCGCTCCTACAGAGGTCAAGCATGGGTATGTGGGGTGTGCAGGGGGCGACGCGCCGTTGCGGTCCCGTTGATCTGTGCTGGATGAGGAAGTGGCCTAGTGGAACAAGCCGCGCACTTCGCGAATGGTGTCTCCGAGGACGTCCGCCCAGGAAGGCGCAGCGTCTTCATCGAGCACGATAAATCGGCTGAGGGCGACGTCGAGGGTGCAGGCGAGCACCTGCACCAGTAGCTCGGCTCGGTCCCGACCGAATTCCGGACCGTGACGTTGCACGAGGAGGTCAACCAAATGATCACAGTCTTGGCCTAGGCGCTCGTGTGCGTACATCGACAGTCGTGGCTCGGCAGCCAGTGCCTGGCGAGCCCGGCCTAACTCTGTTGCGGTCAGTTCACCCGTGTCCACGAGGCGTCGAGTCATCGCGATCACGTCCTCGATCAGATCGCCCGTCGGGCCGCCCGCAACAAACTCGGCCATGTCCTCGGCACCGAGTTCGGGCTTTTGACCGACGACGGCATCCAGCTTGCCGGGGAAGTAGTTGAAGAGCGTGCGGCGGGAGACGCCAGCCTGCTCGGCCAGCTCCTCCAGAGTGAAGCCATCGAGCCCCCGAGCGATCACGAGGTCCTGAGCGCAGGACGTGATGGCTGCGGCTGTATGCCGTCGGCGCTCGCCCTGCGTGCTCGTCTTTCTCTCGGTCATCACGGCAACCAGTTTGCACTATTCACCACAGAGTGCAAACACCGGGGATAGTACTGGGCTACGGTGCAAGGTATGCCTCAGTTCACCGGACTCTCCGCCGTCCTGCTCAATTGCTCGCTAGAACGAGACCCGAAGAAATCCCACACGCGCAAGTTGATGGCCCGGGTCGGGGGAATCATGCGCACCGAGGGAGTGGCTGTCGAAGCGATTCACATGCTCGAGCACCATGTGGGCTTCGGCATGGTCGAGGACTCAACCACAGTGGGGGATGAGCGCGACGACTGGCCCGCGATTCATGCCAAGATCATGGCTGCGGACATCTTGGTCGTCGGCACGCCAATCTGGCTTGGGGTGAAGTCGAGCGTGGCGACGTTGGCGATCGAGCGGCTCTATGCCTACAGCGGGCACACCAACGACCGCGGCCAGTATCTGTACTACGGCAAAGCTGGTGGCTGTGTGGTCACCGGAAACGAAGACGGCGTCAAGGCGTGCTCGATGGAGACGCTCTACGCGCTGTCGCACATCGGCTACACGATCCCGCCGCAGGCCGACTGCGGCTGGCTGGGTGAAATCGGGCCCGGTCCAAGTTATGGCGAGCAGGTGCCGGGGTCGGAGGTGCCGGCTGGTTACGACAGCGAGTTCACCAACAAGAACGCCACGATCATGGCCTGGAACCTGATGCACACTGCAGCGATGCTCTCGGCGAACGGCGGTTTCCCGGTAGGCGGCAACGTCGGTGAAACCTGGCGTGAGAGCACCAACGCCGCTGACCAAGACCCCGACGGAATGTGACCGGTCAGCCATCCCTTCGTGATCGCCTTGCCGGTCGCTGACCGGGTGGCCGCACACGCTTTCTAATCGCAGGGGTCAGGCCTGCATGCCTACGGAGAGTCGATCGCAGGTGACGGACTTCCCCGAGCCCCTCGTTTTCCAGGTGCGGGAGGGCGTGATGTTGGTGCTGGTGCCGCTCGACGGATTCAGTTGGGTTGCTGTGGGCCAGCCCGTAGCCGAGCCCGGGACCTTCGAGGCGCGGCTCACGATGATCGTGCACACCGACGACCAGGTATGCGGGGTGGCGGCTCAAGCGCGCGAGTGGTGGCTGCCGCGAACCTAGCGCTGCCCAGAGGCCGCCTCACACCGAAGGGCTCTTGCGCTCCGTCAACACGGTGTCGCGCCAGACGCCGGCGAGCTGGGCGATCCGACTGCGCACCGCCAGCGTGCTGAATCCAGCCGATCGGTACAGAGCAAGGGCGGCGCGATTCTCGACGATGATCGAGGCCTCTAGGGTCCAGAGCCCGGCCGCATCCGCCTCGCTGACCTGCCGATACAGCAGTGCCTTGCCGACACCGCGGCCTCGATAGGACTGCGCGACGTATGCCGTGCTGTCACCGACCCCCACCAGAAACGGTTGCTTAGAGGTGAGCGAGATGGCAGCCCAACCAACGACCTGGCCGTTACTCTCCGCGACCCATCGATGCCCGTCCAGCCACTGACTCCACAGGTCTTCGCCGTCAGGTGCGTCAGTCTCGAACGTGGCGTGGTCGGTCGCAATGCCTTCGGCATAGATACGCCGCACGTCCGCGAGATCCGCCCGAGCCATGGCCCGCGTGGATACATCGGCCGGTAGATCCTGGGCACCCCAGGGTCGCTGCGCAACGGTGCCCATGACCGCGTCGGCGGCGTGCGGCAGGCCCGTGCAGCAGGCCTGATTGACCGAGACCACGCTCGCTGTTCCGACCTTGTCGATGATCAGGAACCCGACATCGGCGAGGCGCCGGACGTGGTGGGAGCACGTTGACTGGCTGATCCCCAACGCCTGCGCTAGGTCGCCGACCCGGATGGCACCCGACGGCGACGTGGCGACGGCGTGCAGGAGTCGCACCCGGGTGGGGTCAGCCAGGGTGACAAACCACTCAGCATAGGTTTGCGCCTCGGCCAGGTCGAGGCCGGACGCCAATCCTTCGATAGCCATGCCTGAACCGTACATCGACCACAATCGATGGATTCGGCGGTTATCGACTGGGCTCGATAGTCTTCATCGATCCGCATCGATTGAAGGAGGCCCATGGAACACCCCCTAGTCATCATTGGCGCTGGGCCCACCGGTCTGGCAGCCGCCACCCAGGCATGGAAGCGCGGCATGGCGGCCGTCGTCCTAGAAGCTGGCGACGAAGCGGGCGACGCCGTGTCGCAGTGGGGGCATGTACGTCTGTTTTCGCCGTGGTCGGAGGTCGTCGACCCGACCGCCCGCGACCTGCTGCTCATCTCAGGTTGGAACGAGCCCAGCCCTTCGGCATACCCCACCGGTGCGGACTGGGTTGCTCACTACCTCGCACCACTCGCCCGGGCCCTAGACGCGACGGACTTGGTCGATGTCCGGACGCGACATCGCGTCACCGGGGTCGCTCGATTGGGTCGCGACCTGGTCGTTGATTCGGGCCGCGACATTCAACCGTTCGTTCTTCACCTGCAGACTCCGAAGGGTCCCGCCCGGCTGCTCGCGAGCGCCGTAATCGACGCGTCCGGCACCTGGGCCACCCCCAATCCACTTGGCGGCGACGGTCTGCCCGCGCTCGGCGAGCACGCGCACGCGCACGCGCACGCCGAGCACATCACCTACCGCATACCGGACTTGCGCGACCCCTCGGTGGCGCAGCGGTATGCAGGTCGGCACGTGGTCATTGCCGGGACCGGAGCCTCGGCCGCAAACACCCTGGTCGAGATGACCCGCATCGCCGCTGAGCGCCCCGGCACCCGGGTCAGTTGGCTCGTGCGGCGAGCGAACGTGAGCGCCGAGACCTTCGGTGGCGGCGACAACGATGAGCTCGTTGCGCGGGGCGCATTGGGCTCGGCGGCTCAGGTCGCTGTCGAGTCGCCAGCGGTGACGACGTTCACTTCTTTCCGAACGGCCTCCATCACCAGGACCGGAGACACGCTTTCTGTGGAGTCGGTTGATGGGCAGCGGATTGACGACGTGGACGAAATCGTGGCGCTGACCGGGCTCCGGCCTGACCTTGGCTTCCTGGGTGAGGTGCGCTTGGACCTTGACTCGATCCTGCAGGCACCTCGCGCCCTGGCCCCATTGATCGATCCCAACGAGCATTCGTGCGGGACCGTCTACCCCCACGGGGCGGCCGAGTTGGCGCAACCCGAACATGGGTTGTTCCTAGCGGGCATGAAGTCCTACGGGCGGGCGCCATCGTTCTTGGCGATGACCGGGTTTGAGCAAGTGCGCAGCATCGTGGCCAAGATTGACGGCGATGACGAAGCCGCAGCCCGAGTCGAGCTCACCCTGCCCGAAACCGGGGTATGCGGTGGCGCGGGGGTCTTCGAGGAGGATCGGGCCACATCAACGGCTGGCGTATGTTGCTAGGTATGGCCGAGACACCTCCCCGGCGCCGTCTGACCACTGTGTTCGTGTGCCTCGGCGCATCAGCGATGTTGACGCTTTCTGGGTGCGGCAATCTCATCACCACCAAGATCATCGGCGGCACCGGGATCACCGTGTCGCCCAGCGGCGATCCGGTAGCCGTCATCGCCGTCTGCTCCGACTATGTGGATGAGATCGATATTGCGCTGGGCCGAGAGGGCTTGGCCGACGATGAGCCCAATGTCCACGGCGGCATATGGACGGCCGCAGAGCCGCAATCCGGACTCGTGCAGGTCAACTTGGTGACCCCGGAGCCGCCGTGGCAGGGCCCGAACGTCGTCTTCGAAGATGACCTGCTCTACATCGTCGGCTCCTACCCGGCTGATGAGGATATGAGTGCCGGTCAGGCTGCACTGACGGGCGCGCAGATGGCCGACCTTGAGTCAGGAACCGTCTATGTTGATGTATCGGACAGCGACAGGTTGACGACCACCCCGATATCTGAATTCTTGACTGAGACCTGCGAGAGAGTCGAAGGAAACTCTTAGCCGCGGCGCAGCCGCTAATCTTGGGCGCAATGTCGCGTGCCGGTGGCAGACCCTGTCAGGCATGGAGGCGCATACCGAAGGATGATCGTGGTCATATCTCACCTCGGGCTCAGTCTCGATATTGACCTCTATCCCGCCCAGTCCGCTGGCCCCCTAAGACCCCTGTTTTAGTTCTACCCGACGGCGGCTTCCGGGAGCACACAGAACACGACGGCTCCGTCGCATAGCAGCGCTCGCACTGGCACTCGCCAAAAGAGTGACCTGCAGTTTGCGCGCTCGAGCGCTCAAATCACAGGTCACTCTTTTGAGGCTCGAGCGAACGAACAACCCAACAACTGGGTCACCTCTGCTGCGACATGACGCACGGGGTGTCGACATAGTGCTGCGCCTCGACGACCACCCGGGCGAGGCTGGCGCTCATCAGGTCTGGCGAGGCGTCGAGTCGTCTGAAGCGTGGAACGACGCCAGTTTCTAGCCAGCGCCATCGGTCCTCTAGACGCGTGATCCGTGGCCACGCTTGTCCGCGCATGACTCGGGGTAGGCCGCTGGTAAACGAATGCAAGTAGAACGAGGTGAAGTAGCGGGCCTCATGCTTGATGCCACGAACTTCAAAAGCAGTCGTCGCGCCCATCGATATCAGCCGAACGAACGAAGGCGAGAGGCGATCAAAATGGGGCTGAACCACCGCTCGCTGCTCGTGGTCTAGAAGGTTGACGTTCCCTTCCCAGACCATATCCTCACCCCGGAGGCGCTCCGATGGCGGCAACGATTCGTCATCCGCGAGCAGCCGACCGCGGTCAATCGTTTCGAATGCGGCGAGTACAGACGCGTAGTGGGGCGTCGGTGCCAGAAGCGTGCGCAACTGGGAGAGGCCATCCGCGTCATCCCGAGAGGCGAGGTAGGCGAGGTGGACCCAGAAGACGTCGGCAAAGATTGCGTTGTTGGTCTCGCGGATGGTGTTGGCGTCCTCGGTGAGGCGTCCCCGTCGGCTCAGGCTTCGTGGCAGGTCGAGGTATCCGCTGCCATTGGTGTCTAAGCGGAAGGGGAACAAGACCAGCCGAATATGGTGCGATGCGATCGCCGCCATGGCTGCCCACTTGAAGCACTCCGGGCTCTGGTTGTAGAGCCAGGCGTACTTGGCGGAAATCTGCACGTTGCGGTGGAAGGCGCAACACGGAGGGCTCAGGAGCGCACTGGCCTCGGCCTTCCACTCCTCGACGGTGTCCGGCCTGCGAACACCGTCCGATCGTGTGGCATTCACCGGCAGCACTCCTCACGGTCGGCGGAAGGCATTGCGGGTGCACCTGGCACGCCACCTTGTGAACCTATACCCGCGCCCAGATAGGAAACTGAGGATTGCCTAGGCCGAACTCGTGGCTCGGCCTGGGCGGTCGGAGTCGGGATCAGGTGATGTCGTAGCGGTCCAGCATCATGACCTTGCTCCACGCCTGCACGAAGTCCTTGACGAACTTGTCCTGGCTATCGGAGCTGGCGTAGACCTCAGACACGGCGCGCAGCTCGGAGTTCGAGCCGAAGACGAGGTCGGCCCGGGTGCCGGTCCACAGCACCTCACCGGCGTCGTTGCGACCCTCGAACGTCTCTTGCGCCTCCGAGGTGGATGCCGACGTCCACGTCGTGCTCATGTCGAGCAGATTGACGAAGAAGTCGTTGGTCAGCGTGCCCGGACGGTCAGTCAGGACACCGGCCTGGCCATGGGTTGCCTCGAGGACCCGCAGCCCGCCTACAAGCACAGTCATCTCCGGAGCGCTCAGGTCGAGCAGGTTGGCCTTGTCCACCAGCAGATACTCGGCCTGCAGCCGCTGCCCCCCGCTCATGTAGTTGCGGAAGCCGTCGACCGAGTGATCCATCGACTCAAACGACTCAACGTCCGTCTGCTCTTGCGAGGCGTCGGTGCGACCCGGGGTGAAGGGCACCGTGACGGTGTGGCCCGCGTCGCGTGCGGCCCTTTCGATCCCGGCGCAACCGCCGAGCACGATCAGGTCGGCCAGAGAAACCGTGGCCTCGAACCCTTCCCGCACACCCTCGATGGCGCGTAGGGCCATCGACAACTCGGCGGGGTTATTCATTTCCCACCCGTTTTGAGGCTGCAGACGGATGCGCGCACCGTTGGCGCCGCCGCGCTTGTCGCTGCCGCGGAAGAAGGAGGCCGAGGCCCAGGCCGTCGACACGAGTTGGCTCACGGACAAGCCGCAGTCCAGCAGCGCAGCCTTAAGCGTGGCGATGTCGTCATCGTTGATGAGGGCGCCCTCGACCTCCGGGACCGGGTCCTGCCACAGCAGTCGCTCTTGCGGCACCAACGGGCCGAGGTAGCGGTCGATCGGGCCCATGTCGCGGTGCGTCAGTTTGAACCAGGCACGGGAGAAGGCGTCGGCGAATTCGTCGGGGTTCGCCAGGAAGTTGCGGGTGATCCGCTCGTATGCCGGGTCGACCCGCAGCGCGATGTCACTGGTGAGCATCGTGGGCGGGCGGTTCAGCGTGCCGTCTTCGGGGTCCGGGACGGTGTTCGCGCCGCCGCCGTTCTGGGGCTGCCACTGGTGCGCGCCGGCCGGGCTCTTGGTCAACTCCCAGTCGTAGGCGTAGAGGTTTTCCAGGTACTTCATGCTCCACTGCACCGGGGTCGAGGTCCAGGTGACCTCGAGGCCGCTGGTGATCGCATCCCGGCCGCGGCCGGTGCCGAAGGTGTTGCGCCAGCCCAGCCCGAGCTCTTCCATCGGGGCGCCTTCCGGCTCGGCCCCTATGTGCGGATCAGGGTCGGCGGCCCCGTGGGTCTTGCCGAAGGTATGTCCGCCGGCGATCAGCGCCACGGTCTCCTCGTCGTTCATGGCCATCCGGCCGAACGTCTCGCGGATGTCGCGGGCCGAGCCCAGCGGGTCGGGCTCACCATTGGGGCCTTCAGGGTTGACGTAGATCAGACCCATCTGGACTGCGGCGAGCGAGCCTTCCAACTCGCGGTCCCCGGTGTAGCGCTCGTCGCCGAGCCAGGTCTGCTCCGGGCCCCAATAGACGTCCTCGTCCGGCTCCCACACGTCGGCGCGACCGCCGGCATACCCAAAGGTCTTGAAGCCCATCGTCTCCAGCGCACGGTTGCCGGTGAAGATGATGAGGTCGGCCCAGGAAATCGAGGCGCCGTACTTCTGCTTGATAGGCCACAGGAGGCGACGCGACTTGTCGAGGCTCGCGTTGTCGGGCCAGCTGTTCAGCGGGGCGAAGCGCTGCATACCTGCGCCCGCGCCGCCGCGACCGTCGCTGACGCGGTAGGTGCCCGCGCTGTGCCACGCCATCCGGATGAACAAGCCGCCGTAGTGGCCGAAGTCTGCGGGCCACCAGGCCTGGGAGGACGTCATCAGCTCGTCGACGTCAGCGGTCAGCGCGTCGAGGTCGACCCCAGCGAACGCGGTGGCGTAGTCGAAGTCTGCTCCCATGGGGTTGGCGTCGACCGAGTGCTTGCGCAGGATCTTCAGATTGAGCTGCTTGGGCCACCAGTCTTGGTTGCCGCCGTTCTCGGTGGGAAAGCGAAAGTGATCGCCCACCGGGCAACCTCCCGCTTCCTCTGTGCTCATCTTGCTTTCGACGGTGACGTGGTCTGTGTCAGTCACGATGTGCCTTCCTGGGTAATGAGTGATGTCGATTCGAGGTAGTGGTTTAGGCCGTGTTGTTCTTAAGAGGGGTGGGTCGAGGAGGTAACCCGCGAGCATGTGACGCACACTCCCCAGTAGGTGACTTCCGACTCATCGATCACGAATCCGTAATCTTCGGAGGGGGTCAGGCAGGGGGTCGAGCCGGTCGCACACGTGACGTCGGCGATCTCGCCGCACGAGCGGCATACGACGTGGTGGTGGTTGTCGCCCACCCGCGTCTCGTACCGCGCCACCGAGCCGCTGGGCTCAATCCGGCGCAGGAGCCCAACGGCGGTCAAGGCGCGTAAGACGTCATACACGGCCTGGTGTGAGACGTGCGGGATGTCCTGCCGCACAGTATGAATGATCGTTTCGGTGGTGGCGTGCGGATGGGCACCCACTGCGGTGAGCACCGCCAGCCGGGGCCGGGTCACTCGTAAAGCGGCTTCACGCAGGGCGTGTTCGGCTTCGGTAGTCATTAGAGTCAGCATCGTGCCTTATCTTGAACGAATCAAGTTAAGGCACAATGAGGCCATGCCTGGACCCACCGAACGCTGCTGGCTCTTCGACACGCTCGCCGTGACTCTCGCGAGGGTCGACTTCCTCGATCCGGCGCTCGCGGACTCGCCGGGTGCCCGCGAGCGCGGTGTGCGGGTCTGGCAACCGACGATGCTCGACGGCGAGCCTGGGGACCGCACCTTCGACCCGGCTATGCCCAAGGACCCGGCAGCCTGGCTGGGCACCCGGCTTCACGAAGTGGATATCGTGCTGAAGCGATCCGGTATGCCGAACGTCGACCGCCATCGTGGCGCGGTTGCGTCCATCAGGGATTCGGCCGAAGAGGTAGTCGACACTGCTCGCCAGGGACTCGCGTGGGCTAGCGAGCCGTGGCCGGATGTCGACCACGACGAGCGCGGGATGGTGCTAGGGGGCCCTAGCCCACTAAGGCACGACTGAGTCGCGCTTCAACACAGCGTCGCTGGTCACGTGCGTAGGTCGTCTTTGGCGAAGCTGCGCACGATAGGTCGCCCGGCGCGCCGCGATAACGGGTCCGGGGCATCTGCGAGTTGTTGAGCGACCTCGACCACGTCTCCTCGCACAGCGGGTCGTTTAGTCGCTATCGCACGCAGAGCCATGGTGATTGATGTCCCAGGGGTCGTGGGTCGTCGGCGGATGCCTGCGCGTGAGCTAAAGCGGCCCGAAAACACTGATCGGGGGCGTCTCGGTCGTGGAGTGCCAGCGCCCATAGCAAGGCGAACCCGGCACGACGCCCGAACAGGCGTACATCGTCAACCCAGCCATCGACCACGGACCAGGCACGGACGGCGTTGTCGAAGAGCCTGAAGCACACGGTGTCGACGATGGCCCAGTTGTCGAAGTCGTCGCGCCACTGCTGCATTTGCTCGCGGGTGACGTGCTTGGATTCATCCTCCATGGCGGTGATACTTCGCGCTTCGTATGAGCCCTGGGCCCAGAGGTCCAGCGCTAGCTGGTGGTTCGGACCGACGGACTTCGCGAGTTGCAGCAGCCGCGCTTGGGACGCCATAGGAATTCTCAGCGTGAATTCCGTATTGGTCTCGCATGCACTCACGGGCGTCGGGGTTGGCCTCGTCGTTGAGCGTAGCCACGAGGCCGGAGAGTACGTTCAGTGTGCTCACCACCTCAAGATTTTGTCGCCCGCAGGCGCATGAGATCCAAGGCGTGGGCGTCAAGGCGCACGTCCTCATTCGAGCGCGGTTGCCAGATGGGGGTCTTGGCCGGGCTCCCTTCGTCTAGGGCGACGAAGACGCTCATGCAGTGGGTTGTCAACGTGAACTCGCCGATTTTCGGGTCGGCCGATCTCACGTGGACTGAGATGTGCATGCTGCTGTGTCCGGTATGCACCAGCCGCGCACTGATTTCCACGAGGTTGCCGATCGGCACGGGGCTGTAGAAACGGATGCCGCCGGAGTACACGGGCAGGCAGTCCATCCCGCTCCACTGCAACGCGC